>CALKLO010000008.1 GCA_937991945.1 uncultured Granulosicoccus sp. | reverse complement strand
GACGCGACTGAAGAAGCAGCTGATGCAACTGAAACCGCTACTGATGCAGTAGAAGGCGCAGCAGAGGACGCGACTGAAGAAGCAGCCGATGCAACTGAAACGGCGACTGATGCAGTAGAAGGCGCAGCAGAGGACGCGACTGAAGAAGCAGCCGATGCAACTGAAACCGCTACTGAAGAAACTTCAACGTCTGCGATAGCGGAACGTGGTTCATTCAGTCTAGGTGGAATTAGCCGTAAGTTAGGTGGTGTGTTCGGTTCTGCTTCAGCAGCTCTATCAGGTGTAACTGACGAAGCTTCGGCCAAGTCTGCGCTACCGACGTTAGAGTCTGCAGCTGAGATGCTGAGCGAAGTATCAAGTGATTTTGGTTCTGTTCCTGATGCTGCTAAAGCGCCACTTACTCGAGTAGTTAAGAGTGGAATGGCTCGACTGAAGCCTTTGGTTGACACTAAACTCAACAAAGAAGGTGTTGGCGCAGTATTAACGCCAGTCGTATCCTCTTTGATGGATACCTTGCAAGGTCTGACTGAATAAGTCGTCTTAGCTTGAAGTAGAAAAAGAAAAGGCACCGTAAGGTGCCTTTTCTCGTTTCAGGGTCTGCATTTCAATGTAAGCGACTACTGGCTTAGGCGACTTACCGCTTCCTGGTATCTGGATAACGTGCCAGCAATGACATCATCGGGCACGATGGGCCCTGGCGGTGTTTTGTCCCAATCGAGTGTCTCTAACCAATCTCGAACGAACTGTTTGTCGTAGCTGGCTGGACTGGAGCCTCTTTCGTAGGTGTCAGCTTCCCAGAATCTGGAGGAATCAGGGGTCAGGATTTCATCCATAAGCACCAAATTACCCGCGGCATCTTGGCCAAACTCGAATTTTGTGTCGGCAATGATGATGCCTCGCTCCAAAGCATATTTTGCGGCATCGTTGTAGAGCGCAATACTGACGCGTCGAATGTCATCGGCCAGTGAAGCTCCGATCGTGTCGGCCATAACCTCAAAGCTGATGTTCTCGTCATGGTCACCGACCGCGGCCTTGGTCGCAGGTGTGAAGAGCACCTTAGGCAGTTTGTCAGCTTGGACGAGGTTCTCAGGCAGTTTATGGCCACATACTTCGCCGCTGTCTTGATAATCTTTCCAACCAGAACCGATGAGGTAACCCCTAACTACGGCCTCAACAGGTATCGCTTTCAAGCGCTTGACGATCATGCAACGCCCTTCGGCCTGAGCTCGCTCCACTGGATCTGGTAGAACCGTCTCTAATGGGATGTTAGCCAGGTGATTGGGAATCATGGCGCGCACGCGATCGAACCAAAAGTGAGCTAATGAGGTGAGCAATTTGCCTTTACCCGGAATGACGTTGGGCAGTATGACGTCAAAGGCTGATACGCGATCAGTGGCGATAATGAGCCAATGGGCATCGTCAATCTCATAAATATCACGCACTTTGCCGCGATATTGCAGCTTCAATGAGCTGATAGAAGTGGTATGTAGACCTTCTTCTGTAACAATTTGATTCATGCAGGCCAACGTTTCGCTAAAGCTTTGAAATTACCTCCAGTATACTTCCCGCTCAACGGTGTTTGTATAGATAGTGATCATGATGGATGTGAAGGTAGGCGTAGTGATGGGTAGTGATAGCGATTGGCCGGTTATGGTCAAAGCTGTCGAATTGTTAGAGCTGTTCGGTGTGCCGCATGAAAAGTCAGTGGTCTCGGCTCACAGAATGCCTGACCAGATGTTTGATTATGCTGAAAAAGCAGGGCCGCGGGGGCTTACAAGCATTATTGCTGGCGCTGGAGGAGCCGCTCATCTGCCGGGTATGTTGGCTGCAAAGACCACAGTGCCGGTCTTGGGCGTTCCTGTTCCGAGTCGTTACTTAAGTGGGCAAGATTCACTGTATTCCATTGTGCAAATGCCCAAAGGCGTGCCAGTTGCAACCTTCGCTATTGGTGAGGCTGGAGCCGCTAATGCCGCGTTATTCGCAATTGCGATGCTGGCACTGACCGATCCGGACATGGCAGCGAAGCTGACGGAATTTCGTCGTGAGCAGAACGCTAAGGCCACGGCAATGGTTTTGCCACCTCAGGTGATTTCATGAGCGCTAACGGCGAGGCGACATCAAAAGCGTTGATGCCCGGCGCCAATATCGGTGTCATAGGTGGTGGTCAGTTAGGGCGTTATTTTGTCATTGAAGCAAGGCGCTTGGGCTACATCACGTGGGTGTTGGATCCTGACGCTAACGCGCCTGCGATGCAATTGGCTGAGCATAAATTAGTGGCAGCCTATGACGATGCAGAGGCATTGGCGCAGTTAGGGGATGCGTGTGATGCCGTTACGATAGAATTCGAGAATGTTCCTGCCAGCAGTCTTGAGCAGCTGAGTGCACTGTGCCGTGTTGCACCTTCAGCCAGTTGCATCAACATTGCTCAAGATAGAGACTTGGAAAAGCGAACAGCGCAATCATTGGGTTTGTCGCCTGTACCTTACGCAACGATTGCTACCGAGGCTGATGTGGCCACGGCTGCTAAAGCGGTGCAGTTTCCTGCGATTTTAAAAACTGCTCGTTTAGGTTATGACGGCAAAGGGCAGCAGGTATGCCACAACGAAGAAGAACTAGCAGCGGCGTTCAAAGCCGTTGACGGGGCTGTCTGTGTACTCGAGCAACGCATAGAGCTCGCAGCTGAGGTCTCCGTGGTGCTGGCGCGGGGTTTGAGCGGTGAGACTGCGGTGTTCCCGCTGTCGCTCAACGTACACGTGGGTGGGATACTTAGCACCTCTACCGTGCCCTCAGGATTAAGCCAAGATATCCTTAATACTGCTGAGCAGCTCGCCTTAACATTGGCAAATGGGCTGGATTACGTCGGAGTCTTGGCGGTGGAGTTCTTCATCGACAACCAAGGTCGCGTGCTGTTCAATGAGATGGCACCGCGTCCGCACAACAGTGGGCATTACACACTAGATGCCACTGTTACCTCTCAATTCGAACAGCAACTGCGTGCTCTGTGCGGCTTGCCGTTGGGCGATGTGCGCTTGTTGTCGCCAGTTTGCATGGTGAATTTACTCGGAGACATTTGGGCTAATGGTGAGCCTGAGTGGTTACACATTGCTGAGCAGGCCGGTGCGCAATTGCATCTATACGGTAAGGCCAGCGCTCGGCCGGGTAGGAAAATGGGACATATTAATTGCTTGGCAGAGTCAGCCGATGGTGCTCTGAAAATTGCTCAGAATTTACTGGCAAGCTTACCCACGCAAAGGTAACGGTTATCTGACAGCTTAGCCGATGGCAGATAGAGACTTTAGGTCTGTCTTCGGCAAGTTACACTCTTTGGCGAAGTATTTGCACGTTAGCGGTATCCGAATGGTCTACTGCGCGCGAGCAACACTGCTGAATGAAAAGAGCCATCCTTCATATTGGTACAGAGAAAACTGGCACAACTTCCATCCAGAAGTTTTTATATGAAAACCGTATAAAGCTGGGTGCTAAAGGGTTTCTGTTTCCAGAATCCGCAGGCTACATCAGTAATCAGAACCTAGTCGTTTACGGAAAAAAAGCGCCTGAGGCTGATCTTGCGCCACGCTCTCTCGATGTTTCCAATGCCACAGAATTGACTGAGTGGAAAGACCGTTTCGTACAAACACACTGTTCTGAAATTCTAGCGTTTCAGCAACGCCACGATCATTCCACCGTCATCTACTCAGCTGAGCACCTGCAGTCCAGACTCACAACGGTTGGTGAAATAAAGCGTGTTGCACGACTACTGAGGCCTTTGTTTGATGAGGTTGAGGTGTTGGTCTACCTGCGTCGGCAAGACCGGTATGCACTTAGTGCTTATAGCACTGCAGTCAGAGGAGGGCAGCAGCGAGGGTTCTCTTTCGAGACTATAAATGCGCAGGGCCCGTACTACGATTATCGGACACTTCTAGAGAATTGGAGTGAAGTGTTTGGCGAGAGTGCCGTGCGTGTCAGGTTGTTTGAAAAGCCACGTTTAGTGGGTAGCGATGTTGTTTCAGATTTTAAGTCGGTGGTCGGAATTAACGAACTGCCGATTGATTTCGTCACTCCTGAATCTGTTAACGAAGCTTTGTCTTACACAGCGTTAAGTCTGCTGCGCCGATTTAATGCCTTGGATTCCAACGATCCACGTCTACTGGGTCGGGCGAAGTCTGCAACTCGAATTCGATTGCTGGAAGCCGTTCAGGGTATTCAGGATCAACATGGGCGGATGATGCCGCCAAAATCACAAGCCGCGTCGTTTTACCAACGCTTCAAGGAAGGTAACCAATGGGTTGCCAATCGTTGGTTAGACGGTGTTGGATTTGATGACAATTTTTCTGAGTACCCGGAACAGTCTGCTGAATCACCGATGCTACCTGATCTCGAATTACAGCTCGATGAGCTGATAGCGGGTTTGTTTAAACGTAAGCGGATCAGCTCAGTAGTGCGTGCTGTGACAGCTACAGATAAAACGTTACGACACGTTACGGAGAAGGCGTCAGAAGAATCTCCTGAGAATGCGCCTACGAAGGATCCCGTGACTCCGACAGCCCCGGCGACTGCGTCCGCAACGCCTCTTGAAAAGGTTGAGCCTGAGTTGAAACCTGTTTCCCACAAAGGATATGCGCGCCGATTAGGCGCAGCTCTTAAAGAGCGACTTCTAAAAGCTAGCTAACCGTTTTAGTTAACTATTTGTGATACGTGTCTACTGGATCACATCAATGGTACGAAACTGGCAAGACGTAGCCATAACAGAAGTTTTCAGCCAAACGATTTACTGAAAAGAATACACGATGAGCCTTACTCAACGATCTACGCGCTCTTACGATCATTCGTCGAGCTTTATCCCAACCGCCATTGAATCATTAAGTATTCAAAGTACGGCTTTATCAACTATTGCTAATCGATTAGGCAGTGAGTTTGATGATGCGGTGCGACTTATCCTTGGATGTAAGGGGCGAGTCATTGTCTCTGGCATGGGTAAATCGGGCATTGTCGGTAAAAAAATTGCCGCAACATTTGCATCCACCGGGACGCCTAGTTTTTATGTGCATCCGGGTGAAGCGATACACGGCGATCTTGGAATGATAACCGCCGATGATCTTATCGTTATGATTTCTTATAGCGGTGAGACCGAAGAGGTCGTTAAGATCATGC
Source organism: uncultured Granulosicoccus sp. (assembly GCA_937991945.1). GTDB lineage: Bacteria > Pseudomonadota > Gammaproteobacteria > Granulosicoccales > Granulosicoccaceae > Granulosicoccus. The sequence continues at coordinate 7,729 of CALKLO010000008.1, read as the reverse complement.
CGTCGCTAAAATATTTTGGAAACAAAATTATTGGCATGGTGGGTTCTGATAACACCACTATTGGCAATCAGTCCGACGTCACGTTGAGAGTCGACATTGAACGCGAAGTTTGCCCGAACAATTTAGCACCAACAACATCAGCTCTTGCCATCATGGCACTAGGGGATGCACTGGCAGTGTGCTTGATTCGCGCTCGTGATTTCAAGCCTTCTGATTTTGCACAATTTCATCCAGGTGGCATGCTTGGTCGACGTCTGCTGTCGCGAGTTGGCGACACCATGATCGTTGATAACTTGCCACTTATTGGTCCAGAAGAGTCAGTACGTGAAGCAATATTTTGTATGACCTCAGGCCGACTTGGTCTGGCCATCATTGTAGAAAACGAGCGACTGCTTGGAATTTTGACGGATGGAGATCTACGCCGTGCGTTGATTATGGATCCAACGATGTTGGACAAACGCGTTCGAGATTTCATGACACCGGTACCTGTCACTATCTCTGCTGATGCAATGGTTACCGATGCAGAAGTCCTGATGCGAAAGTACAAAATTAGAGCGCTTATTGTCACTGGTGCGCGTGAAGGCGAAGAAGATCAGGTCTGCGGATTGCTCGAGATCTTTGCAAATCACCAAAAGTGAAATTGCTTTTCCCCCTTATTATTAGACTGGTTTGATGTACATGTTAAAGCGTATGCCGACAAGACTTCTACTCGTAGCAATGGTGCTTGGTTTGAGTGCCTGCGCAACAGTGCCTCAGCCAACAGCTTGGCCAACCTTTGAGCCTGTCTATCATGAAAACACGTTTAAGGTAGCTCTGGGCTCATTGATTGATGTGCCTGCTGTTGACGAAAAAAATCCTGGTGAGGCCCGCGTGGTTGAGGAGTATCACGCTGCGAGTGGGCGACATTGTTTAAAGGTAGAAATGCTAGGTGAAGATGTTGGTAACCGAATCATGTGCCAGCGAGACAATGGGCAGTGGAGTTTCACAAGATCCCTTTTCACAACCGTCGCACCTAGATCCCAAGAAGAGCTGCTGATTCAAACACCGTTAAATGAAAAAGTGACAAAACGTGTTGCGCCTGTTGAGGTAGCTCCTGTTGAGGTAGCCACTGACGATGTCATTGAACACCCCAGTGTTGCAGAGGTGTTTGGAACACAATTTAGAAACCTACTAACTACGTTCAAATCTTTCGATGGTAAAAGTGCTTGGAACTATGCCGGTACTATCACTGCAGGGCCTGCTAAGTGGGTAGAACTGGCAGAGGCAAACAATGCCACTACTATCGTAAAATATGTGATTGAAAATTCCAGTGTCGCAGAGTCATTCGGAACTGACTTTACTCCGACACTGACTACATTGAATTCATTTGATGGCCAAAGTGCTTGGAACTATGCAGGTACCATAACTGCAGGACCTGCAAAGTGGCTTGAATTAGCAGTGGCCAGCAATAGTTTTATGATGGCCAATGCTGATGGCTTTATTACAGGCCGACGCTAACATGACTATGCTGTCCGCGGGGGTCGTAGATAGTTCGATTACGCCGAGGCGCGTTCTCTCAGCGTTTGCAACTCAAGTTCGCGTTATTAATGCGCTGATATTACGCGAAACAAAAACGCGTTACGGAAACTATAAAATTGGTTTCCTGTGGGCCTTGATCGAACCATTGGTCGGGGTGAGTGTCTTTGTTGCCATCTTTGCTAACCTACGAAACGACAGCCCTAGCGGTATGCCACTAGTGCCGTTCATGTTGGTTGGCTTTGTTTGCTATGCATTGTTTCGTGATCCATGGGGGGCGATGCAAGGTGCTATTAGCAACAGTCGAAACTTACTGACGTTTCCTCAGGTAACAACCTTTGATGTCATCATGGCGCGCGGTTTACTTGAAATACTAGTGACGTTCTTTGTCCTAGGTTTTCTTCTCTACATGGCACATTTAACTGGTTTTGAAGTGCGAGTTGAACGACCTCTAGGCGTTTTGATGGCGTGCGGACTGCTGTGTGTCTTGGGGCTGGGTTTGGGTTTCTTGTTTGCAAGCCTGGAGCCGCTTGTTCCATCGGTGAAGCAGCTAGCCACTCAAGTCATGAGTCGGCCCCTGTATTTTGCATCGGGTCTGTTTTTTACCGTAGATACATTACCTGCTGCCATTCGCGAATACTTATTGTATAACCCTGTTTTGCACATGATTGAATTAGTGCGCGGTGAGTTTTTCTACGAGTTCGAAACATCGTACGGCAGTTGGACCTATGCTAGTGCGTGGGCATTCACCACGTTAGCGGTTGGTTTTTTAATGCACCAAGCCGTGCACAAGCGTGCGATCGTTAAGAAATGATTAGCTTACGCAATGTCAATAAAAAATACCGAACCCAAGCAGGTTATCGCGTTGTTTTAGACAATGTGAGTTTAGATTTTCCGGTTGGCAAAAGTGTTGGCATATTGGGCTTAAATGGCGCAGGTAAATCCACGCTCATTCGTATCATTGGCGATGCTGAGCCACCTGATTCAGGCACGGTTCACTGTGATCAGCGAGTGTCTTGGCCATTAGGGTATTCTGGCGGTTTCCAGGGTAATTTAACGGCTCGGGAGAATGCCCGTTTTGTAGCAAGAATTTACGGCGAAAGCACACGCTACGTTGAAGAATTTACTCAAGAGTTTTCTGAGCTTGGGGAATACTTTGATGAGCCTATAAAAAGTTATTCGGCTGGTATGCAAGGGCGGTTTGCCTTTTCGGTCAGCCTTGCGTGCAACTTCGAATACTACTTAGTCGATGAGGCACTAGAAACTGGTGACGCCAGATACCGAGAGAAATTTAGAATGGCGTTCGAAGAACGTCGAGCTAATGCCTCAGTCATTTTGGTTTCCCACAACGAACAGACGATCCGACGCAATTGTGATATGGCCGCAATCCTGCATGAGGGGAGTCTAGTGTTATATGAAGATCTCAAAGAAGCTTTGTTTGAGTACAACATATTGCAAAATCAACCACGTTAGAAGCGTTAACGGCACTTTTACACGCAAGAGATACAATGAAGGCGATTCTAAAAACACTGGGAACGATCGTAGGCGTCCCGACGCTATTCGCTATTATCTACTACGGCTTCATGGCTTCAGACATGTATGTCTCAGAAGCTAAGGTAGCGGTACGCTCAGCGAAAAGTGGCATTAGCACAAATGGTTTAACGGCCTTGTTAGCCTCTCCTGTGCTCTCTTCAGGCGGCCAAGATTCCATGGTTGTCATGGAGTACGTTTCTTCATTAGACATGGTCGATAAACTTCGTAGTCGAGTTGATTTTGTCGGTCACTATGGCAGCGAGAGTGTTGATGTTGTATCGCGACTGAAAAACGATGCAACACGTCAAGAGATATTGCGCTATTACCTAGACAGAGTTAATGTACAGCGGGACATGATGAGTGATGTCTTGACAGTAAAAGTGCGGGCGTTTACACCAGAAATGGCGCAGGAAATTGCCTCACTCATTATCGAATTAAATGAAGAGTTAGTTAACACACTGTCTAATCGCATGGAAGATGACGCGATTCGTTCAGCGCGCTCAGAAGTGGACCGAGCTGCAAATCATCTTCGTAAAACGGCTATGGACATTAACCAGTTTCAATCCGCCAACGATTCGATCAGCCCTCAGGACGAATCAGTGGCGCTTTTTGGACGTATGTCTGCCATTGAATCGCGTTTGAGCGAAACACAGGCAACATTGGCCGAGACTATGGCGTATATGCGAGAGGATTCTGCAGACGTCGTTGTGCTCAAAAACCGCATTAATGCGCTCGATCGTCAATTACGGCTTGAAAAAGGGCGCGTTACTGGCGAAGGGTCAGGGGATCTTGGAAGGCTTGTGGGTAATTACCAACCACTTGTGCTCGAACAGGAAATAGCCCAACAAGGCTATGCAGCATCACTAGCGTCATTTGAAGCTGCTCGAATCGAAGCACAGCGTAAGAAGCAGTATCTCATTACGTTTGTGGAGCCGAGCTTGCCAGATGCGGCCACTGAGCCCAGACGCTTTATAAAGATCATCACGGTAATGGTCTATTCGTTTCTGGCCTACCTGATATTCGGTTTACTTTGGTCGGCACTTAAAGATCATATGGGGCATTAGGAAATAACCTCACGGATAACCTGTTTGGGCACTCAAATTGCGTACTGGTTATCACTTTCCTAAATCTTTGCTTTGAGGCTTATGCTTTACACGCACACACGGCGATTCATGTTGTTCGCACTGCTTGGTGCTCTGGCTACCTCGAGTCAGGCTCAATCTCTTCAGGCCGGTGATCTGAGTAGTTTAGTCACTGAGTCGTCTTCAGCTGAGATTCTGCAGCAACAAGGCAGGGTTAATGCGCCTGTCTCCAGAAACTCAACAACTCGACATAGCGGTCCACGTCCTTTTGGTGCGAATCTGTTTGATGGCGGATTTAGTAACGATCGAGAAGACGGTATCAACCCTGGTTATGTCATTCAGCCGGGTGATCAAGTCGCTGTCAGAGTGTGGGGCGCTATAGAGTTCAACGAAGCGTTGACGGTTGACGCACGCGGCAATATCTTTATTCCTAAGGTTGGCCCAGTCATGGTCGGTGGCGTTCCTAACCGCAACCTTAATACTCGGGTCACTCAAGCAGTAAGCTCTGTGTTTACCGATAATGTGCGGGTTTACACCAGCTTAAATGGGGCGCAGCCAGTAGCAGTATTCGTAACAGGCTTTGTTCCGCAACCTGGACGTTTTAGCGGCATCCCTTCAAATTCGGCTTTGCACTTTATCGATCAGGCCGGTGGCATTGACGTTGAGCGCGGCAGCTATCGCGATATCGCGGTGATGCGCAACGGCAAAATGCTTGAAAACATTGATCTGTACCAATTCATGACCAAAGGCATTTTGCCTACACTGCAATTTCAAGACGGCGACACGATTGTCGTTGGAGTACGAAATAGTGTTGTGAGTGTGACAGGTGATGTAGCAAATTCAGCGGTATTTGAATTAAGAGAAGATACAGCCATAGGGCAGGAACTCACCGAGCAGGCGTTGATTAAGCCTGATGTCTCCTACGTTGCAATTTCAGGTATACGCGAGTCCAAACCGTTCTCCGTGTATTTGCCTTTAGAAGAATTTAATCGTTATCCGCTACATAACGGTGATGCTGTTAAATTCAGCGCGGATCAACATGACACCATTATTGTGGTAGAAGTTGAGGGTGCTCATTTAGGACCGTCAACGTATGCGGTTCCTCGGGATACGCGTTTACAAGAAGTGTTGGACTATATCGCTGTCGACCCAGCCTTGGCTGATGTCGGTGCTTTGTCGCTGCGTCGTAAATCAGTGGCGGTTCGGCAAAAACAAGCGCTGGACGAAAGTCTGGGTCGTTTGGAGTCTCGGTATCTGACGGCTTCATCGAACACGGATGCCGAAGCACGCATTCGAGCGCAGGAAGCAAAACTGGTTAGTGAGTTTGTAGCACGTGCCCGCCAAGCGGTACCTTCAGGGCGTTTGGTTGTGGCCAGCAATGGTACGGTTGCCGATATCTTGTTACAACAGGGCGATACCATTTCGATTCCTCGTCGTAGCGATTCTGTACTGCTTAGTGGTGAGATTTTTGCCACGCAAGCTATCTTGTACCGAGAGTCTTTCCGAGCTAGAGACTATATCTCTTTGGCGGGTGGATTCACCGATCAAGCAGAAAAGCGTCGCTTAGTCGTTATTCACGCTAATGGTGAAGTCACTACGGACAAGAACCCACTTGTTCGTCCTGGCGATGAAGTCATCGTCATGCCTAAGGTGCCGACCAAGAACCTTCAACTGGCATCTATATTGGCGGATATTTTGTACAAGGTTGCCATCGCCACATCAGTGGCAATGAATATTTAAATTGGCCGGGTTATCACATGTCTTTCGACGTACAAACTGGGTCTGATGGTTGGTTGTTCCAAACCGGAGGGCAGCATCAGGTTATTGATTTATTTCGCACTGAATCTGCGTTTACCCCAGATATGGCTGCGAGTTGGGTCGAGCTGCTGCGCACAAGAGCTGAGCTGCTTGGTTCCCGTGGAATTGAATACGTTCACCTTGCAGCGCCTGATAAATTAACGCTGCTAAACAGGCATTACTTGGACACATTGCAAAATGTTGACGGTAGCCCGATAAGACAATTGCATGCACGACACGAAGCGCAGCTGCCTAATTTCTTAAACGTTGTGCCGTATTTGACGCAGGGAATCGATAAATATCCGGTGTTTTGGAAAACGGATAACCACTGGACGGCCTGGGGCTGTTTTATGGCTTATCAGATGTTGTGCAGTCGACTGGGCATTCCAACCAATACCGATATATTGAATTACCCGTTTCACGAATCTCAAGCCGTATTAGGGTTAGGGAATTCTATGGACAACGACAACACGGCTTCTGTTCATGCTGAAACAGTCAGAACCTACCAGTTAGACAGATTTTCAAAACGTGTTTACGCTAACGAACTGGTTCGTTACAGAGAGAATCTGAATTTAGACGGATTATCGCAACGGGTACTCAATGCCAAAGAGGGTGATAGTGAGTATCGATCAATTAGCGATACATTATCGGACAGCCATGGATGCCATGTCATTTATGAAAATCGCGAGAAGTCTGCAGCCGATAAAGTCGTCGTGTTGTTTGGGGATTCATTTAGTGACTATAAGCAAAATCTGTTAACGGGGATGTTGGCTGAGACGGTCAAAGAGGTGCACTTCGTGTGGAGTCACTCAATCGATCACGAATATATACGTCAAGTACGTCCAGATATCGTTGTTACTCAGGCCAGTGAGGCGAGTATGACAACGGTTCCTGTTGATTCAGGAGATGTGCGTAGCTGGGCGGATGAGCGCATCACAAGCATTGATAAAGCCTTGGCCGATGCGAAGACGCTTGGGCTTGAGTACCAAACAAGTCTGACGCCAGGCGTTACAACACGTCGTGTTGATCTGTTGGACAAAGAGACCTATCACTTGAACCCACCTGTGATGGTTCAGTCAGGCTGCGATAAGGCGCATCAAGAGCTCGTGATGCAGACTAATCCTGTTTCTTTGCTGGAGTTGGAGCAATCACGCCTATTTTTTAACGGTGGAAGTTGTCTGATCAGAGCTGAAAACGGACAAAACACCTTCAGCTATGGGGTCGATCCACTTCAAGAAGAAAATTTGCTCCGGCAAGATTATCGCCATCTTCCAGGGACATCGATGCTACTTGCCCCGACTGCGGGTGCTCACTGTTACTACCATTGGATGCTCGATATTCTGCCTAAACTGGGATTGTTGGAACGCCAAGGTATATCGATTGATTCCATTGACCATTTTATAGTAAGGCAAATAACAGGCGATTTTCAGCGCGAAACTCTTGCAAACCTGGGTATCGATGAAAGCAGAATCGTGGAAGCTGTGCATCAGCAATATTGGCAGTGTGATCGTTTGCTTCATGTAGATATGAACAACGGCATCAATTTGAAAATGAATCGCTTCGTACCTTTATGGCTAAAGCAGACGTTTTTGTCACAGCCTGCAGATACGAGCCGATTGCGGCTGTATTTGGGTCGGCCTGAGGGAGTTCGTCGTGGCTTGATGAATGAGGATCAGATTAAGCCTCTGATTGAAGCTGCTGGATTCACCATGGTGGTCATGGAAGGTATGAGCGTATCTGAGCAGGCAGCATTGCTTAGCCGGGCTGATGCGCTTATGGCGCCTCACGGAGGCGCACTGACC
>CALKLO010000007.1 GCA_937991945.1 uncultured Granulosicoccus sp. | reverse complement strand
GACAGGACATTGATGTTTAGTGCATATTTTCATGATGCCAGAGACTTCTTCAGTGCTCTGTGGAAACGCAACCGCATCCGGGGTGGCCGGTTGGCTATACGCTTCATCATGACTGTGCTGCTCAAGTATCGATGAGCCCGTTGAGAGACGATCTCCCAATAGCTCTCGAAGCTCATCAATGGCTGATTTAACGTTGTTGGCTTCCATCTTTTTCTTCTCTTTATACACACTGCCTAAAAGGCGACAGACTGAAATTAGCAATACGTTTAAGCTAACTCCTAGTAACTGGCTTGCTTAGCATCATACCAACAAGTTCTGGCTCAGCACGCTTGCAGTTTTGCGGTGGTAAACCCTGCTTCATAAGCTTAAGATCGGCCAATGTTCGCTCCCCTATTTCGTAAAGAGCACTTTGCAACGCCCCAGCTCTATGGGCCGATAGTAGTAAATTCGGTGTGCTACGAATCGGGTGTGATAACGGCATTGGCTCCTGTGGAAAAACATCGGTAGCTGCGTGTATATGCCCTGACCTGCAGGCCTCAAGAAACGCATCCATATCGACAACATCTGCACGACTTAGCAAAATTAGCAGGGTACCTTTTCGTATTTTTTTAAATTCATTAGCGCCGAGTAAATGCAGACTGTCAGGCGTCACAGTTGCCACGACGAAAACAAGCTCGCTCTCACTGAGTACCTCTTGTAACGAACACGACGCCAACGACTGTCGAGCTAACGCTTCTGGCGATATCCACGGATCATAAATACGAACGTTAGGCGTAAACCCCGACAGCGTATCTAAAATTGAACGCCCTAAATCTCCAAACCCAACGAAGCCTACGTTGCAGCCTTTCAACGTGCGTGCGTGCCCGTTACCGGCCAGGCCATATTGTTCGCAGCCGTCGACAAATGCTTGATGCGCAGCGGGGATATCTCTGGCTAGTGACAGCGCTAAACCTAACGCTAATTCGGCAACAGGCTGAGCAAATACAGGGCTAATGGTTAAGATTCGTATGTTTCGGCTAAAGCAGGCCGCGTAGTCCATGTTCTGTAGAAAATTACCTTCTACATTGATGATGGCCTTGAGCTTTTCTGCACCGGCTATATCAGCGGTGCTTAGTTCTGGCTGACCAACAACAAACGTAGCGGTTGGCAGGTGCTCACTGTAAAAGGCCGACGCAAGCGTATTGCCGCGCTCAATGACAGTGAATAACTGGTTTAAGCTGCTTAAGGCGTCAGGGGTGAATATATCTGACACCGTTCTTGGTGTCGGATCCAGCAGAAGAGTTGGTCGCGTGCTCACGTCATCACCCACATTAGACGAGGAAGTCGCTATCTCAGGGCTTGCCATGGGCTTATGCTGCGTTATAGGGTGCTGATACTTTGGCAGCACTTCTACATCAGGTCAATTCGTAGCTAGCGTCTAATCGTACTGTTCGAGGATGTTTTCTTAAAAATGCGTAGACCGTTGGACACGTGTATCAGTCTGTCAATAGTGATCGCGTATTAGCGATTACAGGCTAAGATGAACCGTACACGCTCGGGATTATTAAAACATCGTGAAACAAACCGATACACAAACACGTCGCGAGCATTACGCGTATTTCAAATCAATTAGCACTCGCTGGATAGACAATGATGTGTACGGTCACATCAACAACGCGGTCTATTACAGCTACTTTGACACGGTCTGCAACTCGTACTTAATCGACAAGGGCAATTTCGATCTTGCCCATGCCCCCATAATTGGTTTCGTCGTGGCATCAGAGTGCCAGTACCTTGCTCCCATAAAATTCCCAGCAGTAATACAAGCTGGAATGTGTGTGAACCGTATTGGCAACAGCTCAGTAGAATATGGTGTTGGCATTTTCCAAGATGAGGAAAACAACGCGTCTGCTTATGGCACGTTTACTCACGTTTTCGTTAATCGACAGAGCGGGCAATCAACGCGTATTCCTGCTGATATACACAGCGCGCTAACGGCTATTCTCGTTGCTACCGCCTAATCCAACTGTTATTGCTAACCCGTTAAATTGCTCATGACCGTCGACGTACAACAACAAAACAAACGCCTGATTAAGCAACTTGCCGATGTCATGTACGATTTTCAAGCCAATGCTGTGCGCAATACTCTAGAGCAATTGATGAGTTCAGATTGCATTGTGCATATGGGTCACCCTTTTGGGGACATGAGCGGACCTGAGCAGCTCTATAGCAATGTCTATGCAGGAATTTTCAAAGCAATCCCAGATTTGGAAAGGCGCGACTACATACGAATTGCGGGCCCCTCAGAGACGAACGATCAATGGGTAGGATGCGCAGGTTTCTATACTGGCGTCTTTGCCCATCCCTGGCTGGGAATTCGGGCAACTGGACACCTAGTTACCATTCGATATCATGAGTTTTTTCGAATTGAGAACAATCAAATTGTCGAAATTCAAGCATTGTGGGATTTACCCGATTGGCTTCGACAAGCCCATGCATGGCCAATGGCGCCAAGTCTAGGACAAGAAATTCATGTGCCAGGCCCCGCAGGTAACGAAGGTCTATCAGATCAGCTCTACACCGCGGAACACAGCGACACAACCCGTAAGCACATCATCGATATGCTCACAGATATGACGCGCCACCCACTGCAAGGTGGGCCAGAACTCATGAAAATGGAGCAGTACTGGCACCCAAAAATGAATTGGTACGGTCCGTCAGGCATTGGGACTTGTCGGGGTATTGATGGATTTCGACAGTGGCACCAAATACCTTTTTTGAACGCGATGCCTGATCGCGGCCAGTATCCCGATGAAGTGAATCATCACTTTTTCGCGCAGGGGAATTTTGCAGCTGTCACAGGATGGCCTGATATGGCTCAAACCATTAGTAATGACGGGTGGCTGGGAATTGCCCCAACGGGTCAAAAACTACACTTACGCAGCTTGGATTTCTGGCGACTCGAAAATGGCTTGATCAGAGAAAACTGGGTACTGGTTGACCTTATGGACGTGTTCGCACAGGTGGGCGTAGATGTGCTAGCCAGGGCTCGCCAACTATGTGGAACCCGCTCTCAATAAGAACATTAATTACCCGTGGACCAATGCGGAACACCCTATGTGGCGCAATGCTCGCGTGTTGCTTTGCGGTAATATAGATAAATGCGAGCTGTTGCAGGATCGATCCTGCCACACGTGTCGCCTGCTAAGTACCCCACAAACAGATGGGAGGGTGTTTTCCCTATCCGGGACAATACTTTTCTGATTGATCGTTTAAATCGCACTATCTCTCACGACTACTGAACTAGAAGGAGTACGACACAGTGAAAATGACTACCGAAGAGGCCTTCATCAAGGTCCTTCAGATGCACGGTATCGACAATGCTTTCGGCATTATCGGTTCAGCTATGATGCCTATCTCCGATTTGTTCCCTGATGCAGGCATCAAATTCTGGGATTGTGCTCACGAGTGCAACGCAGGCATGAGTGCCGACGGTTACACACGTTCTACGGGCAAAATGTCCATGGCTATTGCCCAGAACGGACCCGGTATCACAAACTTTGTAACACCGATCAAAACGGCCTATTGGAACCACACGCCTTTGTTGTTAGTGACACCACAGGCAGCTAACAAAAGCATTGGCCAAGGTGGGTTCCAAGAAATCAAGCAAATGGCTTTGTTTCAAGACATGGTTGCCTACCAAGAAGAAGTCCGTGATCCGTCACGAATTGCCGAAGTACTAAATCGCGTTATTGAACAAGCATTTCGTGCCTCTGGTCCTGCCCAAATTAATATCCCACGCGATTACTGGACACAGGTTATCGATATTGAACTGCCACAAGTGGTTCGCCTCGAACGTCCTCGTGGTGGTGCAACGGCTATCAGTCAAGCAGCTGCTCTTCTGTCTGAAGCCAAATTCCCTGTCATTCTTAATGGCGCAGGCGTTGTCATCGGCGGTGCTATTGATGCATCACGTCAATTGGCAGAACTCCTTGATTCACCGGTTTGCTGCAACTACCAGCACAACGATGCATTCCCGGGTTCCCACGAACTCGCTATGGGTCCATTGGGTTACAACGGCTCTAAAGCTGCAATGGAAATCATTGCAAAAGCGGATGTTGTTCTTGCACTGGGCACACGTCTAAACCCATTCTCTACGCTTCCAGGCTACGGAATTAACTACTGGCCAGTCGATGCTAAGTTGATCCAAGTAGACATCAACGCTGATCGCATCGGTTTGACTAAGCGTGTCGACGTCGCTATCCAAGGTGATGCGAAATTCGTCGCTGAGCAAATCAAAGCAGAACTCGCTAAAGGCGCCGGCGATGCGGGTCGTGAAGACCGACGTTCTTTAATCAAATTGACCAAAGATCGTTGGGCACAAGAACTCGTGTCTATGGAACATGAAGAAGACAACGACGAAGGCATCACTTGGAACGAGCGTGCTCGTGAACGTGAACCTGATCGTATGTCCCCACGTAATGCTTGGCTCGCTATCCGAGATTCACTTCCAGATGATGTCATCATCTCTAGTGATATCGGTAATAACTGCGCAATCGGTAATGCCTACCCTACATTCGAAAAAGGTCGTAAATACCTAGCACCAGGCCTATTTGGCCCATGTGGTTACGGTTTACCCGCCATTTTGGGTGCGAAGATCGGTTGCCCTGACGTACCAGTTGTTGGCTTTGCAGGTGACGGAGCATTCGGCATTTCCATGAACGAAATGACTGCTTGTGGACGTAACGATTGGCCACCAATCACCATGGTTATTTTCCGTAACTATCAGTGGGGTGCTGAGAAGCGCAACACGACATTGTGGTACGGCGACAACTTTGTCGGCACAGAGCTTAACCAAGGTGTTGAATACGCACTGATCGCTGATGCGTGTGGTCTTAAAGGTGTGAAGGTCAACAGTACTGAGGAGCTATCAGAAGCTCTGACAACAGCTGTTAAAGAGCAAATGAACGATGGTGTTACGACGTTCATTGAAGTCGTTCTTAACCAGGAATTGGGCGAGCCATTCCGTCGCGATGCTATGTCAGCACCTAATAAGGTTGCTGGAGTTAGCGCAAGCGATATGCAGCCACAGCAAATCGGTTAATTTGCGGTAATCAACAGGCTGGCCATATAGGCCAGCCTGTTTTATTAGAACTTACAGGCTATGACGACACTAGCCCTTATACGCAGCAAGTTCACGCGCTAGCTGCGCTATGTGATCAGGCCCGACCTCACAACACCCTCCTATGAGCGTTGCACCCTGCTTAACCCATTCCATTGCGAAACGCGCATAAGCGTCAGGCCCTAGGTCATGACGTGCCTCTAAGGAGCTCACCGTGCCACCTGGCTGCAAATCGGCTATCGATGTAAAGCCATTCGCATAAGCACCGATGGGCACATCGCAAGACAATGCAAAGTCAGACCAAATCTCATCAATGGTTTCGGGTCTGGAACAATTCAACAATATGGCGGCAGCACCTTGCTCTTGAACACGATCTGCGGCATCTTGCCAAGGTTCACCGCTTCTCAGGGCTGCAGGTTGTCCATCATCGAGCGTTAACGCAACCCATACCGGCTTACCACTTTTGGATGCCGCAGTAAGGGCGTATTCAGCTTCTGCAACACTTGCCATGGTCTCGCACATGAAGAAATCTACTGAATCACTTTGCGCCTCAACTATGCGCTGATAAGCGGCGATGGCCTCCTCTCTGGAGGGGGTGAGATCCGCACGATAGCTGGCAACAAGCGGTGGTAAGCACCCTGCTATTTGAACATTCGCTACACCGGCCGCAGCCCTTGCGCTATTCGCAACACGACAAGCAGCAGTTTGCAACGCATCAAACAAATCACTTTGATTCTGTTTAACGAGCCGTTGTTCGGTTGCACTGTACGCGTTTACCGTTATGACAGCTGCACCAGCTTGTATAAAATCTATGTGCAGCTGTTCGACAAGCTCTGGCGTTTCCAGCATCACCTGGGCCGACCATAAGGGTGACGGTTCTTTGCCTGAGCGACGAACCAACTCCTGCCCCATTCCACCATCGAGTAGAGTGACGGTTTGCATATGTAATTCCTGGTTAAGTATCGACAACGGGAGGCTGCTGACCCTGTATATTCTACCTTGTAGCACATCCCCACAACCGCCTATATAAGCGGTTTTCACGCTGTCGCAAACAACGCGCCAACCTATACTCAATGCCGAGCCACCTGCCAATGAATAGCGTGAAGAAGTCCTTAACCGAGGGACCAGTATTGGGTCATCTGGTTCGGTTGTCTATTCCAGCCTCCATGGGTATGATTTTTAATACCTTGTATAACCTCAGTGACTTTTGGTTTGCCGGCAAGTTATCTGATGACGCCCTCTCAGGCGTCTCTATCGCGGGCAGCGTATTCTTCCTACTCTTGGCAATAGGCATTGGCGTCCAAACCGGCGCATCGGCAGTTATCGCACCCGCTGTTGGGAAAGGCGATGATCAAAGCGTCGCTGATTGGGTTGACCACGTTTTCGGACTCTCGTTGGTACTGAGCGTTATCGTGCTAATTCTGGGGTGGTCCGTTGCCGAACCTCTGGTGCTATTTTTAGGTGCTGAACCAGACATCGCACCACTGGCTATGGAATACGTGAGCATTACTTTGTTAGGTGCTTTCACGTTTGTATTGAGCTTTGCTGCGGCGGGTGCCTTGATGGCAATGGGCGACACAAAGTCGAACCGAAACGCCCTTACCGTAGGCTTCTTTATAAACCTTGTGCTAAACCCACTGCTGACGTTCTCTGTCGGGCTTGGAGTATCCGGACTAGCCTTGGCAACCGTTCTTATAAAGGGTGCCTCGGCCGTCTATCTCTACATCGTGCTGTGTCGTGCCATTGGTCGCTATAGTCGGCCCAGATTTGATATCTCTCGCTGGATCACCCTGCTTCAACAAGTGCTTCCCGCAAGTTTCAATATGCTGACAATTATCATGGGCGGATTCATCAGTGTGTCATTGGTCGGTAGGTTTGGTAGCGAGCACGTCGCAGGCTACGCCGTTGGCTTAAGGCTTGAGCAAGTTCTACTCTTGCCAGCCTTAGGACTTAACGCAGCCGTTATGGCTATAGCCGGACAAAATTTGGGGGCAGGTAATTTTCAGCGAGTGCAAGAAACCTATAAAACAGCGCTGAAAGTAGGACTAGCAATGGCAACTGTATCCATTCCTATCATGGTGTTTTTGTCTCCAGCAATGATGGACTTTTTCACCGACGACGACGCCATTAGACAAACAGGGGCAGCCTACTTGAAAATAGACGCTATTGCTTTCTATGCCTATGTTGTGCTGTTTTTAAGTACCGCAACGCTTCAGGCCATGAAGCAACCCTTGTTTCCCATGGTGTTGGGTATAGCTAGGCAAGTAGTCGTGCCCGCAAGCATCAACTATTGGTTAATCGTTTATAAGGGTTTCCCCATGATATCCATCTTCTATACGATTATTTCTGTGGTGGTAGTAGCCGCCATGGTCTCGCATTGGTACACACTAAAAAGGCTTAGAACCCTATCACTGTGATAGCACTCTAAGCCTTCAGGTACAAAACGGTATTAGCGGCTAATTAACGCTGCCATACACGGACATAATCGATTTCGAATACAGCGGGTAATGATGCCGCTGTAGGAGAGCCGATCCATTCGCTTCCAATAACTTGCTGAAGAATGATATTCATCGGCTCGTCAGAAACGCGTGGTCCCGTTATACGTCTAACTTCCTGTCCATCGATATACCAAACAACTAGGCCTTCTTCCCACATAACGCCGTATGTATGAAAAGCTTGGCTCATATCTTCTGTGAGTACCGTTTCCATTGTCGGTGTTGAGTGCTTATCACCACGAGCGTCTCGAGCTCTGTTGCTATCGTAGTAATGGTAGGTGTGGTACGTCTTATTGGTAGTAGAGCCTTGGTATTCCAGTATGTCTATCTCTGGGCTGTTTCCCTCAAAATCTTGGTTGAACAAATAAAATGTAGAGAGCAGCCCTTCGCCACTAGCGACTCGCGCGCTCATCTCAACGTATCCATACGTCATAGCAAAATTATCAGAAGTTGAAATCACCCCTGATAAATAGGCTTTGTTATTAACTGACGAAGCGGGTATGTCCGACGGCGTATTGATACCAGTAATTTTCAACGTCTCACCCGTAAAAGTGAACGGGTCATATGCCGCTGGGTTGCTGCCAAACGTATTGACGTAGTACTGAAGCTCTCTGTTGATGGTTGTATCTGGTCCCCAAGGCAAAGAGGTTTTCCATAGACTGCGATCTAATACAGAACCATTAAACTCTTCTGAGAAGACTTCGCTGTAGCCAGTAAGATCCACCGATTGTGAAGTACGTTCTTCAAGAGTAAATACAGCAGGCGCTGAGGCCGCTGAACGCATGCCTTCGTTATCTATAGCAACAACACTGTAGCTATAGCTAGCTCCATCAGCTGGCTGAAGCGTTACGCACGCAGCAGATCGCGTGTAGTTGCAGTCCATGAATGAGGTGGTTATCCAATTACCGTCATTAAAAGGATTTCCAGTATCACCGCGGATTGATGAAATAAGTTGTCCATCGCGGTAGATCTCATATTCTTCAACCGACTGATCATCTGTAGACGGTATCCAACTGAATTCTACCCAGTCATATGACGTCATGAGCGCTGTGAGGCCAGACGGTGTGCTGGGCGGGCCTGCACTGCGCGTTGTATCTTTAACGAAAGGGCCTACTAGTGAGGCCGATTCAGTGGCCGTTGGGCTATCGTCATCGCCTCCAGAGAGGTCAATACCGCTGGTGCTGTCAATGGCTACAACGTCAGCAGGCGTATCGTCAGCTGGGGTGTCTGAAGAACCCGATGTATCCGTTGTGTCGGTTGTATCTGTTGAGTTAGTCGTTACGGTTGAATCAGAATCTGATCCAGATTGGTTCTCAGTATCAGCGTCATTTTGTGCTGAAGATCCGTCTTCTGTTGAGGAGCTATCAAGATCTGTGGCAGTTACACTCGTTGAAGAGCTCCCGCAAGAACTTAAGGTAAAACATACAGCTATAAAAAAACCGGCAAGGCCGGTCCGTTTTGAAATCGTCATGATAGTCAGTTTCGCTTAGATCCATGAATTAGCCAGCGCATTGTCGTTGGGACAGTGAAATGCTGTCAATCGACAAACTGTGAAGTATTTAAAACAAGTAACCAGTTTTCTCAAAATCACGATCATCAGTAGAGGTTTTGGAACAAAAAACCCTATTCTGCCGCCGATGTGGACGATTCAGCGCCTCCGGTTTTTTCTAGACACCCACTTGT
Source organism: uncultured Granulosicoccus sp. (assembly GCA_937991945.1). GTDB lineage: Bacteria > Pseudomonadota > Gammaproteobacteria > Granulosicoccales > Granulosicoccaceae > Granulosicoccus. Next base: position 4,205 of record CALKLO010000007.1, on the reverse strand, counting down.
TACAATTCAGACAGCGAGCGCTCACATAGCGACAAAGTATAGGAATTTATCTTCGAATGCGTTGGCATCCAACCGAGCAGAAATCGGTGAAAATCAGTCCAAGCAGTTGCATAAAGTCCTCGCCACTCAGTTTCTAGCGCCTCAATCGTTTGCTGATCAAGACGCGAACTCAGCGCCTGAGTCAATGTAGAAAAATACTGATTCAATAAGGCCTCTTCGTGATGACGACACTGCGTGTCTGACAGGCAGCTGCCTAAGAAATAAGTGACATCTTTCATGCCGCAACCTTTACCCACGTATTGGAAGTCAACACCTGCAGCATATGTCATATCCTGATTGAAACAAAAGTTGGCAAGTTTCGCATCGCCATGCAACACGGTTTGAAATCGAGCATTTCTAAGCTTTCCATCCAGCGCGTAGGCGGCCTGCTTAAGGGGGCCATCGATCATCGTTTCGTACTCATCTTGACGTGTCGCTAGATGCCAATAGCATCCTTGGGCCCACAAGCCGTGGCCAGCATCACCAAGAAAGTGGGCATGAAAGTGGGCTAACCAATCTAGGCAAACCCACACCTCAGACACATCAAGCTCCTGAGGTAAGACAGGAAACTCTAGGCTGAGATCTTCCAATAAAATAAGACATTCAATGTCATCAGACTGAACCCCAAGCGTCGTGGGCACTTTGCACGTATTCGGACATTGCTTGGCATAGTGTTCATACCAATGACGCTCAACCTCATAAGAATGCGCTTTACGTTCATACGATGCGCTGGTATTCCAACCTCTCGGATGATCAGCGTTACGATCAAGCCGTACATACTTCAATATGCTCGTTGGATGTTGCACTGAGCTTGTATGAACTCTGACAATACACCCCTGCCCACCCCAGAGCTCTTGGAGCAACTCGACCCTTTGAATATCGATCGTAGCCAGGCAGCGGCACACAAACTCGGTGACCAGAAGCGGCAGTTCAGTCGTATTGTCTCTTGTATTCATTTAATGCCTGCGTGCGAAACAGGCGCGCTATTGCCTGCTCGGGCAGCAACATAAAACCCAGAAAATGCAGTCTCGGTGTTTAGCCCTACTTGTGATTGATATAAGCGGTAGTACACTATAGGTCACTTCTTAGCCGTAAAACTTTCATTTTAATTATGACAAACACCTCATCCAAACCCGCAGCTGGTGCTCCATTCCCAACGTTTGACATCACGCTAAGCGACGGTCAAAAACAACTCGTTGGTGAAGTTAATGGTCGCTGGCAGCTCGTCGTAGTTTATCGTGGCAAACATTGTGGTCGGTGCAAAAAATACCTAGGCATACTGGAAAACATGCAATCTGAGTGGCACGACGCTGGCTTTGATGTCATTGCAGTCTCCGCGGATACCCTAGAAAAAGCCCAAGCAGATATTAAAGAATTCGGTTGGACATTCCCTGTCGGTTACGACCTGAGCATCGAGGCTATGCGATCACTGGGCGCATACATCAGTGACCCATTAACGCCTGATGAAACAGATCGTCCGTTTGCAGAGCCTGCGGTGTTTTGTCTACGTCCCGACGGCACCGTGCAAATTGCCGCCATTTCTAACGGACCGTCCGCTCGACCTGACTTGGCAGAACTACTCGATGGTATGAAATTCACTATCGAACACGGCAAGCCGGCTCGTGGAACCGCTGTATGACCCACACCAAGGTAACCACACCTTACGGTAATTGGCCTTCGCCAATTACCGCAAAAATGCTGGTATCGGGTGCCAAAGGCATCAGCGAAGTTGTTCCTGATGGCGATACTGTCTGGTGGGCCGAATCTCGACCCGAAGAAGGTGGACGTGTTGCCGTTATGCGCTGGTCTGCTGGCGCGGTTGAAGAGATTACCCCTCCCAACGCCAATGTAAGAACCACCATGCACGAGTATGGTGGTGGTGCTTGGTGGGCTCAGGAAGGCACCCTGTGGTACGTTGACTATGCCGATCAGCGTCTGCGCACGATGCGCAGCGATCAACAACCCATGTTGTTAAGCGAAGAGCCTGCAGTACCAAAATCCGCTCGTTTTGCCGATATGCGACCCACGGCCTGCAACAACTGGCTTATATGTGTGCACGAACGTCATCTTAAAGACGCTTCAGAGCCACAAAACCTTCTTATCGCTGTCGCCAATGATGGATCCGCTCGCCAAATAGAACTTGTCGATGGTGCGGATTTCTACGCCTCACCGTGTCTATCGCCAGACGGCAAACAGCTGGCCTGGATCGAATGGAATCATCCAAACATGCCTTGGGATGACACCACGCTGATGATGGCCAATATCGACATTTCCTCGGCAGAGATTACGCTCAGTGATTTCCAGGTTATTGCTGGTGGCGATGATGAATCTATTGTGCAGCCTGCTTGGTCCCCTAGTGGCACGCTGCATTACCTGTCAGATCGCAACGACCTATGGCATCTGTATGCCCATGGGCAGTCGGAACCTGTACAGGCTCCAGACGGGGAAATCGGCTACCCACCCTGGGTACATGGGCTATCACGCTACGATTTCAACGATGATGGAAGCGTTGTTTTTGCACGCTACAAAGGCGGTATAGACTACCTTGAAGGCTACCCGGATCAAACCAATTTTCACACCATACGAACATCAGGATCCCGCCTCAGTTTCACCAGCGGATCATGGTCAAGTGAGGCCGCGGTGTTTTTCGACGGGCAGCAAGTATCTAAGCCTCGCGACTTACAACTGGATGCTGAGTATCTGACGCCACCGGAAGTACTCTCGTTTCCAACAGGGCCAGACCAGCAAGACATTGCGCATGCGCTCTACTACGCACCCGCACACCCACAGATGCAAGGACCGGCAGATAGTCTCCCACCGCTGATTGTGTTGGCTCATGGCGGCCCCACGTCCCACGCTAGACCTCAGCTCTCACTAGCACACCGATTTTGGACCAGTCGTGGCTTTGCCGTGGTCGATGTCAACTACCGAGGTAGCAGTGGTTTTGGGCGGGCCTATAGAAAGAAGCTGTCTGGACAATGGGGCATTGCCGATGTGGAAGACTGCGTTGCGGTTGCTCGCTTCTTAGTTAAAAGAGGCTCTGTTGATTCTGAGAAGCTAATCATTCGAGGTGGTAGTGCCGGTGGATTTACCGTGTTATCAGCGTTGGCATTTCAAGATACATTCACAGCCGGTGCTAGCCTATATGGCGTCGCCGACTTAGAAGCCTTGGCTGACGATACCCACAAGTTTGAATCACGCTACCTAGACAGTTTAATCGGTCCATGGCCTGAAGCTTCTGAGCTCTATTCGCAACGCTCCCCCATTAATCATCTTGATGGATTTTCTGCACCCATGATTATCCTACAGGGCTCTGAGGATGCCATTGTGCCTCCCAACCAGTCCCGAATGATTGTTGATGCTTTGGATGAGCGCAAGATACCCGTAGCCTATTTAGAATTTGAAGGCGAGCAACATGGGTTCAGGCAAGCCAAAACCATCATTACGGCTATTCAGGCTGAACTCACGTTTTATGGCCGCGTGTTTGGGTTTACACCCAGTGGAGAAACCACTCCACTAGAAATACGCAATATGCCAAGCACTGAATAAAGCTACACGTTTAGTGGTTTGGCAGATGCCTGCTCCGCTAATAGTTTTCTAAGCAGTTCAGGTTCACACGGTTTATGCAGCATCGGCAACCCCAGACGCTTAATATCTTTAAGTTGCTCTGGGGCGATATCACCGGTGAGAAGAATAGCGGGTACGTCCACTTCAAGATACTCTCGTATGCGACGTATTGCATCCCCACCCGTTTCCCCATCGCGCAGCCGATAGTCACTAAGAATCACATCAGGGATTTCATTGATCTCTTGCAATTGACGCAAGGCAGCTTCTCCTGAGGTTGCTGTCATTACGACACATCCCCATGTCTCGAGCAACCCTTCAACCGCTAAACACACGCCATACTCATCATCAATAACCAATACAAAAATTGAGTCTACCGCGTAGCTTCCCCCGTCTATTTGCACCGGTGCTTCTTCACAGAGTTTGTTATAACCCAGCGGGACCGTGACCGAAAATGTTGCGCCGTAGCCAGGCTTGGACACTAACGATATCGGTGTGTCTAACAACGTAGAAAGGCGCTTAACAATTGACAACCCTAAACCGATGCCCTGCCCTCTGACATGTTTGTCACTGTTGAGCTGAACGAATTCCTCAAACACACG
>CALKLO010000006.1 GCA_937991945.1 uncultured Granulosicoccus sp. | reverse complement strand
ATGCGAAAACAAATCCAAGGCCTTGCCACCATCGTCAGCGCACATTTAGATAAGGACCCTGCAGATCAATCACTTTATGTATTCATCAATAAAGGGCGCGATAAGATAAAATTGTTAATCTGGCATCGTAACGGCTTTTGGTTACTGTACAAGCGGCTCGAAAAGCAGCGCTTTCACTGGCCCGATTGGTTTGAACACGATGCACTGAGTTTAACCCATGAGCAACTCGATCAATTACTCGATGGATACAACCTAAACGGTATGCGTCCGCACCGTTTGTTGACGTTTGAACACACGGCATAACGGATCAAAACGCGCTACACTTTGTGCCCATGGATGGGCTCACTACCAAATTACCAGAAGATCTTGCAGAGCTGATTGCTTTAGTACAAAAGCAACAGGCTCAACTGGCTAGTAGTGAAAAACGTAACGAACGATTGCAAAAAAAACTGCAATCAAAAGACAACACGATTGAGAAACTAGAAGAGCGGCTCCGGGCATTACTGATCCATCGTTTTGGCAAACGCTCTGAGCGCATCAATCCCAATCAGTTTACGTTGTTCAATGAAGCTGAACTGACTGTGGATGCTGACGCTACTGATGACGCGTTAAGCGAAGCAAGTCAGCAGATCGCTGTCAAACCCCATTCAAGAAAGCAAGGCGGTAACCGTAAAGCGTTGCCTGAGCATCTTCCTCGGGTCGATGTTGTGCATGAACTAGACGAGCATGAGCGTCAGTGCGGCTGTGGCGGCACATTAAACAAGATCGGTGAAGATGTGCAAGAGCAGCTCTCGATCATTCCTCGGCAATACTTTGTAGTGCGACACATACGCAACCGTTATGCCTGTGCGTGTAAGCAGAATGCGAAAAATGCTAAAGCACCAACGCACCCTTTGCCTGGGGCGCAAGTGACACCGACCTTGCTGGCTCACTTAATGGTATCGAAGTTCCTTGATGGCTTACCGAAGTACAGGCAAGAGATGCGTATTCCGGTCAAAGTGGCCAGTGATTCCGGAACTAAATGGTCAGTCTTTTCCACCCAACGCTCGAGTGTCGATAGTAGCACTAGCAGTGGTCACATTGGCTTTGTCTGCTCAGCAAGTAGTCGTCGCATAGATTCCCCCTTTAATCCAAGACGATGAGCGTTGTGTAGTAACCGATCTAGGATTGCATCAGCCAGTGTTGGATCTCCGATCGCGGCATGCCACTTTTGTATCGGCACTTGACTTGTAATCAGTGTGGATCGGTTGCCGTGCCTATCTTCCATAAGCTCTAACACATCATTTCTTTGCCCCAATGTCAGCGTTTCCAGTCCCCAGTCATCGAGTACCAATACATCTGTTTTAGCGAGTTGGTTGAGCAGCTTTGAGAAGCGACCATCACCGTGTGCTATGGACAGTTGTTCTAACAATCGTGATGACCGGAAGTAACGCACGCTATAGCCTTGCTTACACGCCTGAGTGGCAAGAACACAGCCAAGGTATGTTTTTCCGCAACCAGTCGCACCGGTAATCAAAACGTTCTGATGGTGCTCGATCCATTGTCCCGATAACAATGAAGCAAACTTACTTTTATCTAAGCCTCTTGGGTGTGTGTAGTCGATGTCTTCAGGGTAAGCCTGTATTTTTAGCTTAGCCGATTTCAATAAACGATCAACTTTGTTATTGCTGCGATAGGTGGCCTCTCGATCCACCATTAAACCCAGCCTTTCTTCGAAGCTTAAGCTGTTATGGGTTGACGGCTGTTCTAGCTGTTGTTCTAACGCCTCAACCATGCCCGGTACTCGAAGTGTGCGCAGCTGCTGTATCAGTTGTGAGTGTTGCATATGTATATTCCTGTTATTGAAGAGCTAATATCATTTCAATGAAAGGCCTGAGAGCCACGGATGTTTTCATGATCGTTGAGGTGCTGGTTGGTCTCTTTCTCACAGTTTCTCGTGAGTTGTTCGGGTAGCTTGTCTAGTCCCTTCTTTAAAATCGATTGCACACTGGTGCGTGTCGGTGAACCGATCTCTAAGGCGCGTGCACATGCATTTTCTAGTTGGACTCGATCATATTTTTTAGCTAACGATAACAGCGCTAATACTGAACGGAAGTTCTGTTGTGGATGACGCTTAGCGTTGAGCATCTGATGCACAATGCGATGAGTCGCGGTACCGACATCAGAGGACCGCTGCTCAAAGCGTTCTGGTGTCCAGTTGGCTTGGTGTCGGTGTGCTTCAGGCATGTGCTCAGTTAGCGTTGTATGCTTTGCCTGCAGGCTAGAACGAGCATGTGAGGCAACGCGCTTACCAGCAGCATAGACATTGACGATGCGACCACTGACACGCACTTCAACCTGAGAGCCAACCAACATATGGGGTACTGAGTAATAGTGTTTGTCGTACTCAATGTGATAGTCGACATGCACACGAGCTTGTCGCACCTGTTGATATTCATAGCTGTGCGATGGCAGTGGTATTAGCGTTGCTTTCTCAATTTTCTCGAACAGTGATCGACGGGAGCCAGGGAGTTTTTTGAACGGTCGCTCATTGAGCTCGTTTAGTAGTTTGGCAATAGCTTCGTTGAGCTCGCCTAACGAGAAGAACGTATGTTTGCGTAATCGAGCAATGATCCATCGCTCGACAACTAATACAGCGTTCTCAGCCTTGGCTTTATCTTTGGGCTTGTATGGACGTGCAGGAATAATCGCGGTTCTGTAGTGCTCGCTCCACTGCTCATAGGAGGCATTAAGCACTGGCACATAACGATCTGTTTTGGTAACGCCACTTTTAAGATTGTCGGGTATGGTTAACGTGGCCCATCCGCCAAAAAACGCAGCAGCTTTGGTATGCGCATCAATCCAATCGGCTTCTTTTTGAGAGGCACTGGCGCAAGCAAACGTGTAATTGGAAGCACCAAGAACAGCAACAAATATTTGCGCTCCAATATACGTCCCAGTATGTGCATTAACAATCGGTACCGTCGGGCCGCAATAATCTATAAACACTTTCTCACCGGCAATATGATTTTGTCGCATGGAGCGTTGTTGTCGACCTAACCATGTGCGATAGCGATGGCAGAACTGAGAGTAGCTATACCCATTTTCACCATGAACCTGGCGATACTCTTCCCACGCCAGTTGCTTGGTCATACCCACCGTTTTAAGATCAAGATAAACCGCGGCAAAGTCTGGTTTAACAAACTTATGTTGTGCATCGGTTTTAGTGTTTTCGGGAAACAGTGCCAACTCTAAAGCCCGTTCATCGATCTCTGGTGGTAACGGCCAGGACAGACCTGCATTGCGCGCTCGAGTCAGGTAGTTGGCCACCGTGCCACGGCCGACTTCGAGTGAGCGGGAGATATCTCTTTGGCTTCGATTTAATTCATAAAATTGCCGAAGAACGGCGTGTATTTTTCGCATAGGTAACCTCGTTCGTGACACGCTGCTCTCCGAGCATCAATAGACACCGAGCAGCGTACCAATTAGGGTTAAAAAACAATGCGTTGAGAGGGATTCTGGAATTAAGTGGTCAGTGATTCTGGAAAGTGGCCGCCTATTCTGGCGCAGACGCCAAAAGTGGCCATTTAGTTCCAGAATCACTGGCCAGATAAGAACAGAAAGCGTGGCCACTTAGTTCCAGAATGGGTGGCCAGATTAGGCCGGAATACGCAAGAGAAGATGGCAGCGCGTGAGAAGGTTGATTTAGCGCGTGCCAAACAGGCGCGCTGGTTGATTAGCGGCAGCACGGTGTTCCAGCCGATCATTAATCGGTTAATGGATACGTTCTTCAGCTACGACATCGCACTAAGTGATGATACAACCATCCGAGTACTCAACACCGAGGACCCCTCGCCAAGCACACAAAGTGCTTTATGGATCCGTCGAGGTGGTCCGCCAGGCCAACCTGTAGTGCTGGTTGACTATGCCACATCCAAGTCGGGCGAAGCTGCTTATGGTTTGCTCAGTGAGTTCCGAGGCACCTTGGTGTGCGATGGTGCAAGTAACTTTAATCTCTCTGTCCGGAGAAATGGATTACGCGT
>CALKLO010000005.1 GCA_937991945.1 uncultured Granulosicoccus sp. | reverse complement strand
ATGCCAAGTGAATGGCGTGTGAATTTTTATAAATTATTTTTTGCTGACCCAACTAATTAACGCGTGTTGAGAGCAAAAATCTTTTCACGCAAGCAAAGCAATCGGTAAATTTTATTTAAAGAGTACTTATTAGTCGTAATGCTCTTAAACGGAAAAAGCCTCAACGATCATTAAATAATAATGTTCGTTGAGGCTTATGTCGTTCAAACCCAATTGTTGGAGGAGGGTTAGGTGACTTTGGTTACTGCCTGTCGCCTTTCCTGTGCCCGCCGTTTGGCTTCCGCCGACGGTTGATTAGGTTGTGCGGATTCTTCTGGCAGAGTGATGTTCAATTCAAGGATGTCGCAGTCGTCCTGTGTGTCTAGCTGCACAGACAATGCATCATCACCAACCGCGACGTACTTCTTAATGACGTCTAGGATGTCCTGCTTGAGCATTGGCAGGTAGTCAGGGCCACCACGGCCAGTGCGTTCGTGCGCAATGAGTACTTGCAAGCGATCTTTTGCAAGCTTGGCCGACGCATCTTCTTTATTGGATCTAAAAAATCTGAAGAAGCCCATAGGAATCTACCCGAATAAACGCGACAGAAACCCTTTTTTCGGGGCTTCCATAAAGCGATGTGGTTTGGATTCGCCAAGGAGGCGGTCGATGGCATCTGAGTACGCTTGCCCAGCTGCACTTTCATCATCAAGGATGACGGGTTTACCGGCATTTGAACAATCCAGTACAGAAGGTGACTCTGGAATGATGCCCAGTAGGGGGATGGCTAGAAGATCAACGATGTCGTCTACGCTCAACATTTGGCCCTCTTTAACGCGGGCAGGGTTGTAGCGTGTGATCAGCAGGTGTTCCTTAACAGGCTCTTCGTTCATTTTTGAGCGCTTAGATTCGCTCTGAAGAATGCCTAGGATTCTGTCTGAGTCTCTGACAGATGAGACTTCTGGGTTAGTCGTCACAATGGCTTCGTCTGCAAAATACAGAGCCATTTTGGCGCCTTTTTCAATGCCCGCTGGGGAATCGCAAATTATGTAGTCGAATTCGCTTTTCTTTAGCTTGTGCATTACACGGGCGATGCCTTCAATCGTTAGGGCGTCTTTGTCGCGTGTTTGCGATGCTGGCAGGATGTAGAGGTTTTCAATTCTCTTATCCTTTATCAGTGTTTGATGCAGGCTGGCTTCCTGATTGACTAGATTAACGAGGTCGTATACGACCCGTCTTTCACAGCCCATGATTAAATCAAGGTTTCTTAAGCCGACATCGAAATCGATGACCACTGTTTTGAAGCCACGTTTAGCCAACCCAGTTGCGATTGACGCACTGGTAGTTGTCTTGCCGACTCCACCCTTGCCTGAAGTTACGACGATAGTCTTGGTCAAGCTCTCACTCCCAAAAAAAATTCTGAATCAAAGCGGCTCTATGTTGAGCCTGTCTTTATCAAGCCATACCATTGCGGGTTTCCCACGCAACTCTTCGGGTATGGTTTCGAGCATTCGATAGTTGCCCGCAACCGACACTAATTCTGCCTCTAATGACTGGCAAAATATACGTGACGACGTGTTACCTGAAACTCCACATAACGCTCTGCCTCTTAATGGGCCGTATACATGGATATTATTATCTGCAATGACTTCAGCGCCTGGACCAATTGGGCCCATAACGATGAGGTCAGTATCTCTAGCGTACACCTGTTGTCCCGATCTTATGGGTTTATCAATAACAAGCGGTGTCTTAACAACGTATTCAATTTCTCGTGACAATGAAATGTCAACATCAGGTGAAACATCGATCGTTGAGCTGGCTGTCTCATCGGGTTTCTCTGATGAGCCTTCGGCTGTGTTCGATGATGTTTTTTCCTTGATGGAGCGACTGACCCCGCCATCGATCAATGGTAACGCGATTGACTGTGCCATCGGTGAAGATTTATCAATTGTGCTTGCCACAATAGGTATTAAATTATGACGCCTAACGCATTCAAGTAACAACAAGGTATTAATTTCGGATTCCATCTTCTCTAATACGGTTAGATCGATGACGACCGGCGTATCTTTAAAGAAGGTAGGAGCTTGTTGAATTTTGTCTGCCAACTTTGCGTCGATGACATCCATATCACTTGTGTGGAGCTTGAGTGACATAAAGGTGTACATGCCACCTTTCAGCTCGACTCCTGGATTGCTCGACACGTTTGTCGCTCCGCGAATAAGTGCTGCTTTACGCAGCGGATTGTTAGACACTACAACTTGAATACTGCACAAAATCTACGCAAAAATAAAGAATATGCGCTTAGCGAGCAAGCTGAGTGTTTCCTGTAGCTCCGATTCTAAAGCAATTAGACGTTTGACATAACTCATGTCTACCACTTCGACACATAAAGATACGCAATCGTTGAAAAACGAGGAAATTCATGGCGTTCAGCGCAAGATAATCCACGTTGATATGGATGCATTCTATGCATCGGTTGAACAACGTGACGATCCGTCGCTTCGAGGGCTACCGGTTATTGTCGGAGGTCAGCCTAATGGGCGAGGTGTTGTTGCTGCCTGCAGTTATGAGGCACGACAGTTTGGCGTGCATTCAGCGATGCCCAGTGCTGAGGCATATCGTCGTTGTCCGCAGGCCGTATTTGTTAAATCCCGATTTGCTGCCTACCAACAAGCCTCTAAACAGATTAATACTGTGTTTCAGGAATTTACCGATTTAATTGAGCCGTTGTCGTTAGATGAAGCCTACCTGGACGTTACGCATAACACGCTATTTGCTGGATCTGCCTACAAGCTTGCCCGCGAAATCAAATCGTTGATTTGGGAACGAACGCAATTGGTGGCATCAGCCGGTGTCAGCTACAACAAATTCTTAGCCAAAATTGCCTCGGACTACGATAAGCCTGATGGTATTTATTGCATATTACCAGACGATGGCGAGGCGTTTGTGGCAACACTGCCTGTAGGCAAAGTTCATGGTGTTGGAAAAGTCACCGAAGCGCGGATGCACGCCTTAGGTATTCACACAGGAGCGGACCTTCGCCAGTGGACGGAATCAGAGTTAAGCGCAGAATTTGGTAAGAGCGCGCAGTATTACTATCGAGTGGCTAGGGGTATAGATCATCGGCCGGTGCGAGTCAGCAGAACCCGAAAATCATTAGGTTCTGAACGAACGTTTGGACAAAATTTGCACAGCCGCGATGACATGCTCGATGTGCTCAATACCCTCGCAGCCGAACTTCTAAAAGAATTGGACGAGAAACAGTGGGTGAGTAGCACCGTTACAATTAAAGTACGATTCGCAGATTTTAGAACCTACACGCGTGCCCATTCCGAAGCCAAAGCTGTTTTAGATGAGGCGTTGGTGTCGCGTGTGTTGCCGTTTCTGCTTGATCGGGCCTTGGAAGCTGGCAAGCAAGAGCCTAGTCAACCGTCTGCTCATCGAGGAGGGAGGGCTAAATCGGGTATCCGCTTACTGGGGCTTGCCTTTAGGGGGCTTAGCGCTGGCGATCAAGATTTTCCGACGCAGCTAGAAATAGACTTAGAGACGTAGAAACCGCTCGATGCTTACGAGGCTTTGAGCGTTAAGCGCTCAAAACGACATCTGGAAAGGTCGTCGCTTCCATCGGTTCGCACAAAAAGTAGCCTTGTGCACGATCACAACCAAGCTCTGCAACCATATCAAATTGGGCCTGGGTCTCTATGCCTTCTGCCACCACATCTGCGCCGATACTGCTAGATATATTGACAATGGCTCTGACGAAATCTTGGCTGTGGATATCAGTGGTGATATCGGTAATGAAGGCGCGGTCTATTTTTACTTCGGCTATTGGGTAGTCGCGCAACTCGAGCAACGAGGAGTATCCGACTCCAAAATCGTCTATCGCTAGTCGAACACCGAGTGATGTCAGGTCCAGTAGCTGTTGGCTGAGTCGGCTTGAATCGCTAGCTAGTGCAGTTTCTGTAATCTCAAGGCACAGTTTGGCGGGGTCAAAGCCGGTTTTAGATAACAACCGCTCTACATCAGAGACAATTCTGCCGTTTTCAAACTGTTTTCTAGATAAATTGACGGAGAGCATAGCGGGGGACATGCCATAACGAGAAAGACGCTGGTAGTCCTGCACCGCTTGGTTTAGTACCCAAGTCCCTAAATGATTGATAATGCCGGTGTCTTCGGCAACTGGAATGAAATCTACCGGAGACACCTTGCCAAATTCAGGGCTGTTCCAGCGAATCAGAGCTTCCATGCCGCAAGTCATTTTGCTTTTGATATCGACTTGCGGTTGGTACTGCAAACTCAGCTCATTTTTTTCTATCGCGTGCTGTAAGCCAATTTCTAACTGATGACGGCGAACGGCTTGTTGTTGTTGTGCCGAGTTGTAAACGACTAGAGCGTTGTCACTGCCATTTTTGGCTTGCGCACACGCGCTGTCGGCAGACTTTAACAAGCTGGAAACGGTGTTGCCGTGTTCCGGGGCATAGGCGACACCCACACTGGCTCGTACGGGGACATTCATCTCGTTCACATTCAAACCAGAGCGCAAAGTTTTGAGCATACCTTTGAGCATGTTCTCGATCGCAGGACGACCTAAATCGGATTCAAGCAGAACTGCGAATTCATCACCAGCGGTGCGGGCAATGAGTGCATCGCTGGGCATGGCTTGCAACAAGCATTTTGCTGTTTGCCGGAGAAGTTCATCGCCTGCGGCACGACCGTAGGTGTCGTTGATTTGTCGGAAGCTGCGTAAATCAACAATGATGAGCGTCAATTCATTTTTTGTTCGGCTACAACGCTGCGCTAATTCATGCAGTAGACGTGTTCTATTCGCAAGCGCTGTGAGTGGGTCGCTCATGCGGTTTTGCATGCTTTGCTTTGAGCCATAAACCGACACGCTGGTGCCGCCATCGTCTGTGCAGCGCTCTTTGATCAACAGCGAACGACGTCCATAGCTCGGTACCTCAAAGCTAATGGTTGCGTTTGGGTCTCTCGCCATCTCACGAGCTCGAACCCGCGCTCTATCTATGGCGAGTGCATCGGGCGAAATTTGTGCGTACAGACTGCTGGTGTCCGTCTTTGCGTAGGCGGCAGGTTCGAGCTGCAGTGGCATCAATCGAGTCAGCTTTTGATTGATAGCCGTTAATTCACCCTGTTCGTTAAACAGAGCAATAGCGTCAGGTAGCGACTCCAAGGTCGTTTGTACCGTGGACTGAGACGATTTTTTGTGCCGTTGACGTCTTGTCAGAACCGCAACAATAAGAAGAGAGCTTGCTGCGCCGATAAACAGGGGGAGTGGGTACGATTGAAAGATGAGCTGCGCATTGATTACCGCGTCGTTCAATGTTTGTGTTGCTACATCGACGGTGGCTGGGAAGATTGTGGAGTCAACAAGACTCTCTTTCCAGTGGGCCGGTTCCGTTAGATGTACAGCGAGCAAACTCATCCGAATAAATCGATCTACTTTACGAGCAGTAAGGGCAAATGATTGCCTTCTCGGTTGCCTGTATCAAGTAATTGAGTTTACGTGCTACAGGGTCCGGTCGAATTCTTGTCGGCGTAGACAAAAAAACGATCTATGCAAAGTAAAATAGCAGAGAAATATGTGAACTGATCGACTTTTTTGTATTTTTACTGTCGATTGGGATCAACGAGTTACAGGATGTTCCTCTGGTAGGACCTTTAAAACTCGAGTTGATCTAATAACTACCCGCAAAGTGGCAGGGTAGAAACAGGCGCCGATTGCTTTCGGAGCGCCTGTTTTTTAACGCTGTTTCGGGCGGCTACTAGCTGCGCTCTGTTACTTCAACAACGTGATAACCAAATTGAGTTTTGATTGGGCCTTGAACTTCGCCAACTTCACCTTCGAAACAAGCTGTTTCAAATTCTGCAACCATTTGGCCTTTGCCGAATGTGCCTAAATGGCCACCGTCACGGCTAGATGGGCAGCTAGAGTGTTCTTTAGCGACGTCAGCAAAGTCAGAACCGCCTTTGATTTGATCGATCAGTGTTTGGCATTTCTCTTCACTGTCCACGAGGATGTGACGGGCAGTAGCTTGACTCATGTTTTCGGTTTCCAGATCCCGAAGGATTCTTGTTGAGGAGGCGGTGGAGGCGCAGCTGGCTGCTGCTTCTGACTATCGACATCATCAGCAACGTGCTTCATGAATGCAGACAGTTGTTCTAGCACTTCCGATTTTTGATCGGCGGGCATCTCTTGCTGGCCCAGTAGAAAACCTACGATGGCACACAGGTACTGAGAGGTGACGCCAGGATCTGTTGAAGCTGGGTCATGCTCATGAAGTACTGCTTGAATTTCACCAACCAGTTTGGTTGAAAGTTGTAGTTCACTCATGTAAATAAATGGGCCATTCGGGGCTGAACTTCGGTGTCGACAGGATAGGCAATATCGTCATCGGAATGCGTCATGAGCGAGGCGGCATCGGGCGAAAGCATTGCTTGCTTTTCGCTGGTGAGACGCACTTGCTTACACAACGGACACTGGTGCCAACGAGTGGTTGAGTTTCCGCTGCTTTCGCGACGACTGACTACCATTTGAGATTGGCAGCTTCTGCATTTCATGTTCGGCATGTTGATTTTGATTCCACAAGAAGGCGACAGCTAGTTATCGCCAGGTAGCAGCTTTTGGACGGTGATGAGTTTACCTCAGCAACATGCTATCCGCACTTAGAGTCGCCACAATTCATGCAAGTCTGACAACCATCTCTCAACACGACTGCCTTATTGTTGCATTTGGCACAGTGAGTGGCATTTGCCATCCACGGCTCTTCGTCTGAGGTTTCACTCTCACCTTCGGCCGATTCATTCTCTTTTTGAGCTGCCGCATGTTCAGCTCTTAGCTCAGCTTTCTTGTCTTCAATGAGCTTGGCTTGTACATCGTCTGGCTTGTTGCTCTTGAGCATGCCGATGTCGATAAGGTGATGCTCAATAACTTCACCAATCTCGGCAATGATGGAAGGCATGTATTTGCCCTTGTTCCAGTAGCCACCGCGCGGATCGAATACGGAGCGCAGCTCATCCACCAAGAAGGTGATATCGCCGCCTTTTCTGAATACCGCCGACATGATGAGAGTGAGCGCCACAATCCATTGATAATGTTCAAGGTTTTTTGAGTTTATGAACACTTCAAATGGGCGCCGCATCTCGTGCTCTGTACCTTCATTGAGCACAATGTCATTGATCGTGATGTACATGGCATGCGCCGAGACATGCTCTGGCGTTTTCAGTTTGTACGTTGAGCCGATCAGCTTTTGGGGGCGTTCAAGAGTCTCATGCATCTGTATGACATCGGCCAATTGGCCAGTTGCCTTTGATGTTGTTGACTTTGAATCGCTGTTTGAGTTCCCAGAAAGCGCATCTGCGACGTCTTCTTTGGGCTTAGCGACTGCGTAGCTAACTATTTTTTTGCTAATTTTCATGGAAGCTTTACCTAGAATTTTCCGTAATAACCTTCTTTCAAGGCATCGTAGAGATTGGCAGCGGTGTGCATTTCACCGTCATACTCGATTTCTTCGTTGCCTTTGGCGGTGACGGTGGAGCCGTCTTCCAATGTGAACTGATACTCAGTATTTTCCAGGTCAGCTTCTTTAACTAGAACGCCCTGGAAATTCTCAGGGTTAAACCGGAATGTGGTGCAGCCCTTTAACCCTTGATCGTAGGCGAACATGTAGATGTCTTTGAAGTCTTCAAAAGGGAAATCTGTTGGTACGTTCGCTGTTTTGGAAATGGACGAATCAATCCATTTTTGCGATGCCGCTTGAACAGCAACATGATCTTTAGGTGTGATGTCATCAGCGGACATAAAGTAATCAGGTAGTTGGGAGTCTGGGTCGTCTGAATAGGGCATCGCCTTTTCGTTAACCAGTGCCTGATAGGCCAGTAACTCAAAGGAGAAAACATCGACTTTCTCTTTCGATTTTCTACCTTCACGAATCACGTTACGTGCGTAATGATGAGCAAAACTTGGCTCAATGCCGTTACTTGCATTGTTGGCTAACGACAAGGATATGGTGCCTGTCGGTGCGATAGAGCTGTGGTGTGTAAAGCGTGAGCCATGCTGTGCCATTTCAGCAACCAGTGTTGGGTCGACTTCAGCAATGCGTTGCATGTAGCGACTGTAACGTGCATGCAAGATACGACCTGCGACTAGATCGCCAACCTGGTAGCCGTCCGCTTTCATTTCAGGACGTTTTCGAAGCATTTCGCCGGTGACAGCGAAGGTTTCGTCCATGATTGGCGCTGGACCTTTTTCTTTGGCGAGTTTCAAGCCTGTACGCCAGCCAGCAATAGCCAGTTCGCGAGTGACTTTGTCGGTGAATTCTAGAGACTCATCGCTGCCGTATTTTAAGCCCATGAGAGTGAGTGAAGAACCCAATCCTAGGTAGCCCATGCCATGGCGACGCTTGCGTCGAATTTCTCGGCGCTGTTGCTCAAGTGGTAAGCCGTTGATTTCGACAACGTTGTCGAGCATACGCGTAAAAATTTCAACGGTGCGAGTGAACCGCTCCCAATCGAATCGCGCTTTGTCGGTGAATGGATCTACGACAAATCGTGTGAGGTTGACCGAACCGAGTAGGCAAGCGCCGTAAGGGGGCAGAGGTTGCTCACCACAAGGGTTGGTTGCACGAATAGATTCGTCAAACCAGTTGTTGTTCATCTCATTGACTTTGTCGATGAGAATAAAGCCTGGCTCTGCAAAATCGTAGGTAGAAGCCATGATGAGATCCCACAAACGACGTGCAGGCATTTTTCGATAAATACGGCAGGCAACTAAACCTTCGTCGTTAACGACAACGCTTTCATGAGAAGGCCAGTCGCGCCAAACGATTTGATCTGGGTTTTCTAGTTCTATTTCACCGTCGTCAAGTTCTTTTTGACGAATAGGGAACGCCAGCTGCCATTGCTCATCAGCTTTAACCGCTTGGATGAAGTCTTCAGTGATTAACAACGATAAGTTGAACTGACGTAGACGTCCGTCTTCACGCTTAGCTTTTATGAACTCGAGTACATCAGGGTGACGAACATCGAATGTGCCCATTTGTGCACCACGACGACCACCCGCAGAGGACACGGTAAAGCACATTTTGTCGAAGATATCCATGAACGACAATGGACCGGATGTGTAAGCACCAGCACCGGATACATAAGCACCGCGCGGGCGCAATGTTGAGAAGTCGTAGCCGATGCCACACCCAGCTTTGAGTGTTAAGCCTGCTTCATGGACTTTTCCGAGGATGTCATCCATGGAGTCAGTGATTGTGCCGCTGACTGTGCAGTTAATGGTTGATGTGGCTGGTTTGTGCTCAAGTGCTCCAGCGTTAGAAATAATGCGGCCTGCCGGTATAGCACCTTGCTCTAGGGCCCATAAAAATTCTTTGTACCAAATCTTGCGGTCAGCTTCGCTGCGTTCTACATCTGCGAGTGCGCGAGCGACACGGTCGAAAGTCTCGCCGATGGTGTTATCGACGTTTACTCCGTCTTTGGTCTTCAGCCTGTACTTTTTATCCCAGATATCTAGAGATGTTTCTTGCAGTGGCAAACGAGCCAAAGCAGGCTTTACAGGTGTGTCTTTCAGCGCTAGAACGTCGACAGTACTCATTGAATGGTGATTCTCCTCATACGTGCTTGCCCCTACCGAGGCCAGGCTTAATTCAAATGGAATCTCTTCAATGAGAAACACAACATGTAGTGCTGTGGCGCGTATCCGTACGCTAGATGTAGTGTAGTCCCCTGAGAGATATTTTGTAGGGGACGACTATTTTTGTAATGTTTGGGCGGGTGGATGCGAGTCGAGTAAATGTGAGCGTTTTAACGAGGCTTTACGCTCATTAACGAGAATTGCTCCTGCACTGTGTCCGCGGTCGCAAATTGTATATCCGCAAGCTGTCAGGGTCAATGGTTAGCACAACATCTAGAGGTTAATTGTTTTCGATGCACTACATGTAGTGGTTACGACAAAATAACGTACGAAATCGGTGTGAAAGCAGTTAACAAGCTGTGGACAACTAATTGTGAGCAAGGTCGCACGCCGCATCACATCAACATTTGAGCGATTTTCAGCTAACAGTTCGACGATAGCGCCAGCATGTGGATACTTCTGGCTAACCTGTTACGAGAGTGTCGAAATCAAGCAGTTTTGGACCCAACTAATAAATCGGGACCCTCATTTGTGTCATCAATTAAATATAGCGGTGGCACAGGTCACAACTTTTTGAATCAAAAACGCCAGAAAATGAACTGATTTGTACGGACGCGTTTTAAGAAACCAAGCTGGTTAGCGGCAGATTCTTGCGTATACCGTTACTCATCAAATTCCCAAGCGCCATCGGTACCAAGTGATTGCCAACCATTCTCTGGCGGCTAATGTGGTTTTAGTGAGAGGGCCGATGTAGGGTAAGGCCCCAACCCAGCCTGCTGATGGTGCATATAACGATACGGCGCTGATAGGGCAGATTGACGGGTAGCCTTGCTCTTTGAATGTTGATTGAGCTCGTTTCATGTGCAAAGCGCTAGTGACGAGAAAAAACTCAGGCGTTTGATCAGGGGGTAGAAGTCGACTTAATTCTCGCGCATTTTCAAGTGTTGACTGGCTATGGACCTCCGTCACGACACGCTCTGGATTAATGCCTTGCTCGACCAACAGTAGCTTCATGTACTGCCCAAGCTTTCGAGAGGTTTTCCCGCCGCCGAGTACATAAAATGTATTTGCCCCAGAATCCAAGCTGATCGATTTGAGCGTGCGTTGCACAGTGTCTTGAGATAAGACCTCTAAAGGACTATCACTGAGCACATACGGATTCATACCGCCGCCTAAGATAACCACTGGTGTCGCCGAATCGGCCGCCTCGCAGCTCGTTTCTGAGCCTGTGAGTTCTACCTGTTGCACAAGCCAGTTAGCTGTAATGGGGGCGCTAGCCGCCCAGAGAAGCAACACCCCAGTCACCAATGGTAAACGAGACCAGATAGTGCCTGAGCCGCGTCGCATGGATAAGGCCAATGAGACAATCAGGAAAAAAAATATTACGCCTAATGGCTGTGTGAACCATTCAAATAAGAGCGTCATGAGTCGCGGTGATTTTTATAGGGAGTGAAGGCATCGTGACGCTCGACACTGGGTGGGAGAGTGTTGTTTAAATTTTAACCTTTCAGCTAAGAATTTTATCAACTGTCTGTCCACATATAGGTAACGTTAGTTCCCGTGGCCAAGTCTGAAGTCCGCTCAAATTATAAAATCAGAGTTGCTAGTCCTAGAAATGCAACCAAACCTACCACGTCGGTAATAGTCGTCAGTGCAACACCCCCTGCCAGTGCTGGGTCAACGCCAATTTTTTTCATGAACATCGGCAGCATGGCGCCTGCATAGGCCGCGGTCACCATATTGACGACCAATGCAATCCCTATAATAATGCCGATTTGAGGGTCACCAAACCAGAACGAAACTAACGCTGCCACTATCATTGCCCAGAACACGCCGTTGAGTAATCCAATGGCCATTTCACGAGTCAGTAGGTCTTTCAGGTTGCTTTTGTTGATCTGATTAAGTGCTTGGCCACGAATGACAAGCGTCAAGGTCTGATTACCCGCGATGCCTCCCATGCTTGGCACGACGCTCATCAATACAGCGAGGGTGACGACCCGTTCAAGGGTGCCTTCAAATTGCGCGACAACCCATGAAGCGAGTAGGGCGGTGAGGAGATTGACGCCGAGCCATAGTGCGCGTTTTCGGGTGCTTCTCAGCACAGGTGCAAAGATGTCATCTTCTTGGTTAAGGCCCGCCATACTCATGACCGATTGTTCGGCTTCTTCTCGTATGACATCGACGACATCATCAATCGTCACTCGACCGATTAATCGATTGTCATTATCAACCACGGGTGCTGATACCAAGTTGAAATCCTCGAACATCCTAGCTACATCGGTTTGGTTGGTTAGAACATGCAAAGGCTCAATTTTACGTAAGGAGACGTCGCTGACCAGGGTATCTTCAGCGTTGGTTAAGAGTAGGCGCAGCGATAACTCGCCTTGGTATCGCCCGTAGCGATCAGTCACCCAGAGTCTGTCTGTTTGGCGTGGCATATCTCCACGACGCCTTAGGTAGCGCAACACAACATCAAGCGTGACATCGCCTCTGACTGTGATCACATCCAGGTTCATCAGGCCGCCCGCGCTCTCTTCTGGATAGGCTAGTACTTGATCAAGTCGAGCTCGATCTTGCCGGCCCATGCCAGCCAACACTTCGGCGGTTAAATGCTCCGGTAGTGATTGTACAAAGTCGGCCAGATCATCAAGATCTAGATGCTCTGTGGCCGCCCGAAGCTCTTCGACATCCATGTCACGAACGAGGCTTTCGCGAACCTCGTCGCCGACCTCCATGAGAATCTCACCTTCTATCTCAGGGTCTATGACATCCCAAAGGATGCGTCGGCGATTTGGGGGCAGGGCTTCTAATGCATCGGCTATTTCAGCCGGGTGCATGGCTAGTATTATTTTTCGAGCAGCCGATAGTGACCCATCGCTGATATTTTCAGCTAGCGCACTAGATTGCTGTTCGAGGTTACTTTCCATAGCCGTGCGATGTGAGCAAGTGCCGGATTGAAATGGCACTGATAGTCAATTTAATCCTCAGGTGCTGAGGCGTTTATTTTGTCCAATAGCGTTTTTTGCTCATCACTTGAGCCTGCGTTAAGCAACGTATTGACTTGTTTTTTCAAGGTGGATCTGCGAGCAGAAATCAGGCTTCGTTTGGTTTCAAGAATAAGGTTAGGCGGCATACTAAATTCAGTCAAACCCAAGCCCAGCAACAAACGTACATAACGCGAATCTCCTGCCATTTCTCCACACATGCTCACAGGGATTCCGCTTTGTCGTCCAGCATCAATGATAATTTTTATGAGCTGTAAAACGGCTGGGTGCATGGGGTCGTACAGATAATTCACTTGGTCATCAATTCGATCGATAGCCAGCGTATATTGAATAAGATCATTGGTGCCTATGGATAAAAAATCTAAACGTTCGGCAAACTGCGCTGCTTGGATAGCGGCAGCAGGCACTTCAATCATGGCACCGACTAACATTTTTTCATCAAACTCCACGTTCTCTTCACGCAGTGTTTGTTTGGCTTGTTCTAACAACTTTAAGCACTGATCGACTTCAGCCACGTTGGTGAGCATGGGTATCAGCATGCGAATAGGGCCGCGAGCTGATGCGCGCAAAATAGCGCGAATTTGAGGCAAAAATAACGATGGATCACTGAGGCATAAGCGGATTCCACGTAAGCCCATGGCAGGGTTGTGTGCCAGAGGTCTATCGCGTGTATTCAGCTGACTTGCCATCTGTTTGTCAGCGCCCAAATCTGCCGTGCGAATCGTTAGGGTTTCGCCTTTGAGTGCTCGTAGCACTTTGGTGTACACCTTAAAGTGCTCTTGTTCCGTGGGTACGGTCGCCTGATTAAGATATAAAAACTCGGTACGGTACAAGCCAACACCATCGGCATTGACGCGTTTTAGTGCTTTGATATCTTCTTCAATTTCGATGTTCGCTGATAGCGTAAGCTTGACACCGTCCAGGGTGATAGCTTCGGTATCTATCAGTTTGCTTAGCTCACGCTTCTTCTGTTTGGTTTCTTTTTGCTGGCGCTTAAAATCTGCCAACATTTGGTCTGTGGGTTCGGCGAGCACCATGCCCAGACGTCCATCAAGCGTGATCACTTCACCGCTGCTGATGTATTTTCGTATGTTGGAAATACCTACAATGGCGGGGATGCCAAGGCTTCGGGCCAAGATGGCGGTATGCGATAGCTGCCCACCGGTTTCAGTTATAAAGCCTGCCACGCCGTGGTGTTGCATAGACACCGTGTCGGCAGGCGTCAGATCATCAGCGATAATGATTTGGCCCTTCCAATGTTCGGGTCCTTCAGCAGGTTCGGCTCCGTCATCCAGTGCACGCAGCACCGAATCAATCACGTGATTAACGTCGTCAATACGAGTGGCTAGGTAAACATCTTCCATAGAACCGAAGACTTTGATGAGCTCCTCGCGCTGTTGTTGCAAGGCGGCTTCTGCATTAATCAATTCAGACTTAATGATTTCGATAGGGCGCTGTGACAGCACACCATCGTCGAGCATTAAAATGTGAGTCTCTATGAACGCGCTGACATCGGTCGGAGCATCTTTGGGGATGTTGTCTCTGGCAGTCAGGAGTTGGACGCGAGCAGCTTTTAAAGCACGCTTAAAGCGGCGTACTTCTGTGGGTATAGATTTCTTACTTAAAGAGCGTGAGGTGACATCAATTTGATTGCGTCGAAGCAGGTAAGCATTACCAATGGCAATGCCACGCGAGACGCCGATGCCATTGAACATCAGGCTCATTGAGTGTTACTCCTCTTCGTCAAATCGGTTATTGATAAGCTCAGCTACTGCGGTTAGTGCATTTTCTTCATCGCTTCCTTCAGCACGGAGTATCACCATAGAGCCGCAGCTAGCGGCTAGCATCATGACACCCATAATGCTCTTGCTATTGACTCGTTGACCTTCTTTTTCGATATCGATATTGCTAGCAAACGAGGAGGAGAGCTTCACAAGCTTTGCTGCAGCCCGGGCATGCAGGCCCAGTTTGTTGATGATTTGCAGTTCGCGTGTAATCACGGTGTTTGTGTTCCGGTGTTCAGGAAAGTTGGCGGTGGCGTTTAGACACATTGCCACGATGTTTGCTGAAGTGTGCCACGAGTCGCTCTGTTAAATACACTGATCGATGTCTGCCGCCAGTGCAGCCAATGGAGATGGTTAGGTAAGCGCGGTTTTCGGAATCGAACGAGGGCAACCAGCGGGTGACAAAATCTCGAATATCTTTGTACATGTTTTCGACTTCCGGTTGTTGCCCGAGGTAGTCGATGATGGGCTGTTGCTTGCCGGTAAATTCACGCAGTTCAGGCTCCCAATGTGGGTTTGGCAAGCAGCGCACATCAAACATGAAATCGGTGCTGGCAGGCGCTCCATGCTTAAACCCGAAGGACTGAAATATGAGGGCCATACCGCCTTGAGTTTTGCCGAGCAAATAGGTTCGGATGATGTCTCGCAAATCGTGCAGATTCATAGACCCGGTATCAACGACGAGATCGGCTACCGCTTTTACAGGCTCAAGTAGGCGAGTCTCTGCATCGATAGCGCTGATGAGAGGTAAGTCTTCACTGCTCAAAGGATGCTTGCGACGCGTTTCAGAGAAGCGCTTGACCAAGGTGTTTCTGTCGGTATCAAGAAACAGAACTTCCACGGTCGTATCGTTGCGTGAGCGTAAAGAGAGAAGCAGGGCGAGTAGGTTATCAGCCGAGGCTCGCTCACTGCGCATATCAACGCCAATGGCAAGGTTTGCGTAAAGGTCAGACCCACTGGCAAGAAGCTTATCGATCAGACCCGACAGCAAGTTTGCTGGGATGTTATCGATGCAAAAAAAGCCTTCGTCCTCAAGGGTATGCAAGGCGACGCTTTTGCCAGAACCGGATAGGCCGGTCACTATCGTTAAACGTGTCATTTACTCAGGCTCCGTCCCTGCAATGGTTTCAACTCCAGATTTGGGTCTTACACCTTGAATAGCATGCACATTCTGTGCAGTACTGGCCATGGCATCAGCCTGTTTTTGTACGAGGTCTTTAGAGGCACTGTAACCTCCAGCACGCAGTATTTGATCACGAATAGCCGCTTCGACTAAAACAGCCATGTTGCGCCCGGGTGCAACTGGTATGGTGCGACGCGGTACGTTGACACCTAAAACGACTCGAGTGTCAGAGGGTTCACTGATGCGATCGCCGGCAATGGTGGCTAAATCTTCGGTGAAACCTTCAACGCTTATCGGTTTTAAGTGCACGATGCAGCGTAGTATTTTTCGCGAACGGGTATGTGCATCCCCGTACATTAATGCAATGTTGAGTATGCCAAGTCCGCGTACTTCCAGAAAATCACGTAACAAAGGCGGGCAGCGACATTCGATGGTGCCAGGCGCTATGCGCGTAAATTCTGGCGCATCATCAGCGACCAGAATGTGTCCACGGCTAATGAGTTCAAGCGCTAGTTCGCTTTTGCCAACGCTGGCGTCACCGGTGATCAGCACTCCAGTACCGTGAACATCCATCATGACCCCATGAATAATTTCTCGCTCTGCTAACAGTTGTACGAGCAGAAAACGCATACGGTTATGAAGCTGCGCGTATTCCAAAGGTGTTACCAACAGTGCAATTTGATCGCGTTCAGCTAGCGCCACAAGACTGGGTGGTGGTGCAAGCTGATCTGAGACGACAATCATGTCGCAAGTATCGGATAAGGAATATTCAAAGCGAGAGGCGTCGAGATCGGAGCTTTCGCCAAATAAACGTACTTCAGCGGCGCCTAATAATTGGATTCGATTAGAGCTATTAAAATTTAGAGGACCTAGCAGGCGAGGACGTTCTTCGGGGGCTAGATCGCGTGTGAGTAAGCGGGATTCTGAACCTTGGCCTGCCACCCATGAGAGCTTTAGGTCGCTTTGTAAGGTGTCAAAAGCTTCTCCGACAGTGAGTGGTCGTGAAGGCATCGCTAGCTATATCTCTTGATGGGCGTCAGGTGTTGCTGGCTGGAGCTAGCGAGAGAAGATGCTGGTAGAGCTTGTCGGGGTCTGCGAAATCCCTTAGCTCTGCGCGCAGTGTTTCGTCGCTGAACCGTCTAGCTAGTTGCGCCAAAATTTTCAGATGTTCGTCATTGCACTTTTCTGGAACCAGTAACCCTAGCACCAGATCGACGGCTTGGCCGTCAGTCGATTCGTAATCGACACCCTTGTCCAGGGTTACGAAGGCTGCGATAGGCTCTTGAATGCAGCTGAGTCTACTGTGTGGGAGTCCTACGCCATGTCCCAGGCCTGTACTGCCCAAGCGCTCGCGACCAATCAACGCGTCGAGAATGGCCATGTCGGTCAGGGTTTCTACGTCGGATTCGTTTTTTTCGGGGACTTTTCGGCTTTTCTTTTTGCCGATGGATAAAGCACTTTTAGTCGCACTTTTTTCCACTTCATCAGTGTTTTGCGCAGCGGCTTGGTCGCACTTTGCTTGATGCTGGGATCGCAGAGACGCCCCGAGCAGTTCGGCAACAGTTTGTAGCGTTCGCTTTTTACTTTGCACGCTGTGATGACAGCGTATTCGCTCAGGTTCGAGCAGGTCGGATAAATCCATGACGTAAACGATTTGCAACTCTTGGCGGCTCAAAGGCCCTGCAACCTGTGCGAAGAGCACAGACTGTCAGAGCCTTTGAGATTTGCGATAACGCTATTGTGCGCTCTCGTCGTCCGGATTAAAAGTGTCCAGTATTAAGTTTTGCTATCTACTCGTCTAGGAGCACAGGTTCGCGCGATCTGCGCTGGGCTTTTTGTTTTTCTTTGTGCCGTATGAGCTGGCGGTCCAATTTGTCTGTAAGCAGGTCAATGGCTGCGTACATGTCAGGCTCTGTCGTGGCTGCGTGCAATTTAGTGCCTGAGACTTGAATAGTTGCCTCGGCTTTTTGTCGCATTTTTTCGACGGTGAGTGTGACTTGGACCCCGAACAGATTTTCAGAGTGTCGCTGGAGGCGTTCCATCTTTCCAGTTACGTAGTTTCGCATGGAGCTTGTTACGTCAACGTGGTGACCGGTTACTGTGAGGTTCATGGGCATCTCCTGGTTTGTTCAGCTATTAGTGTTCAACTAGGTATGCGAGGGCGTTTTTTCAACCCCTCGCTTTTTGCCAGGACCATTGCGTGTCCTGTGGGAGGGGAGTGGCACGCCCATGGCTCCGCTTTCTCCAGCGCGAATGGCTGGGGGATCGGGAAACGCTTGTATTTGGGGTGCGATTTAATCATATATTCAACTAATTCAATCGTTTGCGCTCATTCGATGGCGGAATCGCCATAGACTCACGATACTTGGCAACGGTTCTTCGCGCAACCTGTATTCCTTCAGCGACTAACGTACTGGCGATTTTACTGTCGGATAACGGTTTCGTGGCGTCCTCCGCAGCAATGAACTTTCGAATCATGGCTCGGATCGCAGTTGCGGAACATTCACCACCGTTTGCGGTAGAGACGTGACTAGAGAAAAAGTACTTAAATTCGAAGATACCGCGCGGTGTATGGATGTATTTGTGCGTTGTGACCCTCGAAATAGTCGATTCGTGCAAACTGAGTTGCTCGGCAATATCGCGTAAAACCAGAGGCTTCATCGCCTCATCGCCATACTCTAAAAAGCTACGTTGACGCTCGACAATGGCCGTAGCCACGCGTAACAGTGTCTCGTTGCGTGATTGCAAACTTTTAATGAACCACCGAGCTTCTTGCAGGTGATTTCGCATGAAATTGTTGTCGTCGCTCTTATCAGCACGTTTGACCATGCCGGCGTACAAGGCGTTGATTCCAAGCTTTGGAGCAATATCCGGGTTCAACTCGACTCGCCAAACACCTTTGACTTTCTTTACGAAGACGTCTGGGACGATATATTCGTCATGATCGTTCACTAATTGACGACCTGGGCGAGGGTTGAGGCTGCGGATCAGGGCAATGGCCTCTTGCAGGAATTCTTCGTTGATTTTGAATAATCGACGCAGTCGAGCGAAGTCATGCGCTGCGAGTAAGTCCAAGTGCTTGTCGACAATGCCCATGGCGGTCGTCACAAGTTCAGACGCAGGTAGCTGACTTAGCTGAATATTCATGCATTCGCTGGCGTCACGAGCGCCACAACCTGCTGGGTCCAAATGTTGTACCAGATGAAGCACTGTCTCGAACTCGTCGAGTACGAACATCGCGTCAGGGTCTGCCACATCGCGATTCAAGCCTTCGAGTAACACATCAACGTCGTCTAGTAGGTAGCCGTTGTTGTCGATTGCATCGATGATGGTCTCTGCGATCTCCTGATCGCGCTCGGTGAGCGGGGCAAAACGGATTTGCTCATTCAGGTGGTCTTGAATGCTGGCAATGCCTGCATTGTGGAATTCGGTAAAGTCTCGAGATTCGCCATCGCTACCGCTACCAGAGCTGCTGGGAGTGGCTGAGTCGTAGATATCGTCCCATGCGCTGTCCACGGGCAGGTCTTCCGGCATGACATCGTCAGCAGGCGTTGAATTTTCACCAGGAAGCTCAACTTCAGAGGCTGTCTTGCTTTGCTCAGCAGCAGCGGTCTCGGCTTCTTGATTGGCTTCACGGGTTTCACGGGATTCGTTAGCTAAATCGGCTTCACGGGGTTCGGCCCCTTCTTCGTCCTGCATCTCCAGCATTGGGTTACTTTCCAGAGCCGTTTGGATCTCTGTTTGCAACTCTAACGTGGACAGCTGCAGCAATTTTATAGCTTGCTGTAGCTGAGGAGTCATGGCCAGCGATTGGCCCATCTTTACTTGAAGTGACTGTTTCATTATGCGTGTCCAGTGAACCTGTCCGGGCGAAGGAAGTAACAGTTAAAAATGTCTACTTCGCAAATTTCCCGCCGTAATCGAGTATGGCCCATTATTTTTATATTACAAACGTGTAAGAAAAGCATTTTCCGATCTAACCATTGCTTGTATGGCGGCCGTTGGCATACCCAATTTCAGTACGAGTGTCTGGATTAACTAACTGGTTCTGTTGCGAAACCTAAATTTTGAAGTTGTCGCCTAGGTAGACCGCTTTGACTTCCTCGTTGGCAAGCACGTCAGCAGGCGTTCCTTCAGCAATTAATTTCCCATTACTAAGAATATAGGCCCTGTCACAGATTCCGAGGGTTTCACGTACGTTGTGGTCCGTAATTAACACCCCAATGTTGCGTTCTTTGAGGTGTGTGATGATGCGTTGAATGTCCAGAATCGAGATTGGATCGACCCCCGCAAAAGGCTCATCAAGCAAGATGAATCCGGGGTCTGCAGCCAGTGCCCGAGCTATCTCTACGCGCCGCCGCTCCCCGCCAGACAGGCTTATGCCCAAACTGTCTCTGATATGGGTTATCTGCAGTTCCTCTAGGAGAGACTCGAGTCGATCACGTTGATCGGCCTTGCTTAGCCCTTTAAGCGTCTCCAAGATGGCCATGATGTTCTGACTAACGGTAAGTTGTCTGAAAACGGAGGCTTCCTGCGGTAAATAACCCACACCTTGGCGTGCACGTACATGCATTGGGTGGCCTGTGATGTCTTCGCCATCTAAGGTGATAGTGCCTTGGTCAGGTTTGACTAAGCCGACAACCATGTAAAAGCAGGTGGTTTTGCCGGCGCCATTGGGGCCGAGTAAGCCGACGACATCCCCGCTACTCACGGTGAGCGACACACCTTCTAAGATGCGACGTTTTTTGTAGGCTTTGTGTAAGTCAGTGGCGGCGAGTGTTCGTTTCACTGTGATGCTTCGCCTGAGGCTGTGCCTGCACCCGCGCCCGCACCCGGTGGCAAGATTTTAATGCTGACGCGACCCGTTGAGCCCCCGCCTTCAGCGTTCACTTTTTGTGTCCGAGCGTCAAAAACGATTAGATCGCTGACCAGATTCTGGCGCGGCTGACTCAGTGTGGCGGCACCCTTGAGAGTCAGTGTTCCGGCGATTGCATCATAAATTATGTTCTCAGCTTCGCCTTTCATCAGTTCGCCAGCATTGGTTTCTTGCTGGAAGCTAATCGGGTTTCCCGATCCTGAGATGGTGTGTAGGGCGTTGTCTTTTAAAGAGATAGCGATTTTGTCGGCGCGGATTTTCATCGTGCCTTGGCTGATTTCTACATTGCCCGATAGGGTTTGCTTGCCCGCTTTTTCGTCAAATTCAGACCTGTCAGCTTTGACATCTATGGCTTGTGTTAAATCGCCGTCTCGGGCGTATGCCGAGCCTGTAGCAATGAGGGCGCCTACGACAAGAAGGGCATAGACAGATTGTCGGATAGTAGTCACAGGCAGTGTCTCGACGTTGAGTTCAAGTTAGACGAAAAGAATAGTTGAACGCGCAATAACTGGGCGTTATTCACGGGGCACCTCGTAGCGTGCTGAGACTTGCGACAACAGTGATAGCGTGCCGTCATCGATAGCGGATGTCATGCCGATAGCTTTCAAGGCCCAATGAGCAGATACAATTTCAATAGGTTCAGTGGTGGATACTCGGTTGGATTCAGTCTCAACCGTCAAGGCTTCGGTTTTGATCGTGATCAGCTCGCTGTCGTCTCGGCGTCTGTGCATGATGACGTCGCCGCGTAGCGTGAATAAATCAGGGTTTGTATCGAACCTTCCGCTAGAGGAGCTAATGTCCCAAGTCCCGCCTGAGCGGTTGAGATGCATTTTTGGCGCAATGATTTCAGAGCGATCGTTTTGCGGGTAATGGGCCAGTGTATTGCCTTGAATGGTGTATTCCAGAGTGCCATCACTACGGAATTTACGAGATTTGAAGTCGGCCATATAGTAGTCAGAGCGCGTGTCGCGCATGTTGATGGTCTCTTCGATCTCAACAGTGGCTGGAGTCTCTATGCGATCGAGCGCTATGACGACAAGCACCAAAATAGGCAGCAAAAACCAGTAGCGGGACAGAATGCGCGTCAGCATGAGACTTACACGACTCCAGCAGCGAGAAGGGCGTGCATGGTGACGACGCCTTCGAGCGTGTTGTCGTTGACCACTGGAAGAGAGGTGATTTTGAGTTCTTGCATAATAGACACCGCGTTAACCGCCAGTGCTTCTTTAGTGGTCGTGGCTGGCTCACGGGTCATGAGTGCGTCGATTTTTAGCGTGCGAATATCGATATCCGTGGCAAACGTACGACGTAAATCGCCATCGGTAAAGATGCCACGAAGTTCTTGTGTTTGGTTGACGATTGCGACCATTCCCAACCCTTTGGATGAAATTTCCATGAGCGCTTCGGCCAATGTTGCAGATTCAAGGCAGCGCGGAGAGGCCTCGGCTGACACCATGACATCTTGGACGTTTAATAGAAGTCGTCGCCCTAAGCGGCCACCAGGGTGGGAGCGGGCAAAGTCTTCTTCAGTAAAGCCTCGGACGCCGAGCAATGCCACTGCCAGCGCATCGCCGAGGGCCAAAGAGGCTGTGGTGCTTGAGGTGGGTGCTAACCCTAACGGGCAGGCTTCACGCTCAATACGCGTACTCAACCAGACATCGGAGGCGCTGGCCAGCGGCGAGTCGGGTTCTCCACACAAGCTAATGAGAGGAATGCCGAGTCGTTTAATCCCAGGAACAAGTGTCAGTAGTTCTCCTGACGTGCCAGAGTATGAGATGGCGATAACGACATCGTCAGATTTAAACATCCCAAGATCGCCATGACTGGCTTCAGCCGCATGCACGAAGAAAGCAGGGCTGCCAGTGCTGGCGAAGGTGGCGGCCAGCTTAGCGCCGATATGGCCAGATTTGCCAATGCCACACACAACGATTCTGCCCTTACAGCTCAGTAGCAGTTGGCAGGCGTCGACAAAATGCTTGTCGATACGCTCCTCCAGAGCCGCAATGGCCTGAGACTCAATTTGAATGACAGAACGCCCCAGCTTCACTATTGACTCTGTGGTGTTTTCAGAACTGCTTTTGGATTTGCTTTGCACTAAATATCTAAGAGTAGGCACCAAACGATTGACTCTATGATAGTCGCGCCCAGAGGATTGTGGCGGTGTAAGCGAAAATCGCTGCTTTGCGACTGGACAAACGAGACGGTTAGTTCAAGCTGTCCAGCTCGTCCAGCTCGTCCAGCTCGTCCAGCTCGTCCAGCTCGTCCAGCTCGTCCAGCTCGTCCAGCTCGTCCAGCTCGTCCAGCTCGTCCAGCTCGTCCAGCTCGTCCAGCTCATCTAGCTCATCTAGCTCATCGCCGGAAGATTGTTCCCCAATGGCCACGGGCACTTTGCCATCTACGGTGGCGCGACGGTGCTGCTGAACCCAGAAATCGCGAAACAGGAGGTAGGGGTCAAGGGCTGCGCTGTTGAGGAGGTTGCCAGCGGACAATAGTCGTGCGCGCAGTGCGATGACATTCAGAGCCGTTATCCCATAGCGCGTTGGGTCATCGTCTACAACAAGGTTAGGGACGTTGGTCGTGGCGTTTTCAACGACCATGCCAACGGTGGATCTAGCGTTGGCCGGTCCGAATAAAGGCAACATGAGGAACGGCCCTTCGCCAACCCCCCAAACGCCTAAGGTTTGCCCAAAGGATTCATTATGTTTGACTAATCCGACTTTGGTGCTGACGTCAATAAAGCCCAATAAGCCAGCTGTTGTATTGTATAAAAACCGGCCGGTGTCCAAACCTGCTTGGCGAAACTTACCTTGCAGCAAGTCATTGGCGATGACATTGATATCGTCTAGGTTGCTAAAAAAATTACCAATACCAATCTCGACGATATCGGGAAGAATGTACCGATATGTTTTTGCGGCAGGTTTTAAAACTGCATTGTCGAGTGCTGTATTAAAACTGTATATTTTTCTATTCGTATTTTCGAATGGGTCATAGACAGGTCCCGTTGGTTTGCCGGTTGCGCAGGCTGTTACTGACAAGCCAATAAGAGCGGTTATTACGAGACGTTTGAATGCAGTCATGAGTTTTGTGCCAGTTTTTCGGCGCTTGTTAGAATCAATAAGGTGAGTGTAGTTGACCCTTTGCTCGACCATTACACAATGCGAAAGTTCATTGGCACAATGATATTAGCCTGATTAGCTAATTGCCAAGAAGTAACTAAGGTGACCCTAGCAGTTACGCTTCAATAGTCAGTATGCTGTACATACGCTTACGATTGGCGCAGATTCAAACTGGTACACTTATTTCACAATGATAGTAATAGAGTTCACCCATAGACATGTCTGAAGAAGGAGAGGCGCTGGTTAAGATTCGCGATCTCCATTTTTCACGGGGGAGCAATGCGATTTTCCGTGGGCTGAGCGTTGATATTCCACGCGGCAAAGTCACGACTATTCTCGGCCCTAGCGGTACCGGAAAAACCACCCTCTTAAAAATGATTGGTGGCCAGCTTAAGGCCGCCAGCGGCAGTATCGTTGTCGATGGCTTAAATGTAGGTGAGCTATCTCGAAACAAACTATACGATCTGCGCAAACGAATGGGCATGTTGTTTCAATCCGGTGCGTTGTTAACAGATCTGAGTGTGTTTGAGAACGTTGCCTACCCATTAAGAGAACACACTGATCTCCCAGAGAGTTTAATCAGTCATTTGGTACTCATGCGTTTGCACGCTGTTGGATTGCGCGGTGCGAAAGATTTCTCACCTGCTGAGCTCTCAGGCGGCATGGCTCGTCGAGCGGCTTTGGCGCGAGCGCTGGTGTTCGATCCCATGATGATTATGTACGACGAACCTTTTACAGGGCAGGATCCCATCTCTATGGGTGTGTTGTTAGAGTTGATTCAAACCGTAAACACAGCACTTGGGTTAACCAGTCTTATGGTGTCGCACGACCTCGAAGAGGCAATGTCTATTTCAGACTATTTAGTGGTTATTTCAGAAGGAATCGTTGTTGAGGCTGGTTCGCCAGAACAGCTGAAATCTTCCACCTCAGAATGGATACAACAATTTTTACAAGGTAAGCCCGATGGCCCGGTGCCTTTTCAAGCACCGGCTCCGGACTACGAAGCCCAGCTTCTCGGGAAATTGTGATGAGCAACTTTCTGCAAAAGTTTGGAGCCTATTGGCTGGGCAAGCTGGAGCGACTAGGGCGGGCGACGCTTTTCTTGTTCCATCTGGTGGCAGCCTTGGCTTCCTTGGTCAAGCGGCCATCGTTGTTAGTCAAACAGTTGCACGCCTCTGGCGTCATGACCCTATCCATTGTTCTAGTGTCAGGCTTGTTCGTCGGCATGGTGCTTTCATTACAGTTCTACAACACTCTCATTGATTTTGGCCAAGAAGAGCGCGTCGGCACGCTAGTCGCCTTAACTCTAGTGAGAGAGCTAGGCCCCGTTGTAACAGGGTTGTTATTTGCTGGTCGGGCCGGTTCAGCGATGACTGCTGAAATTGGCTTAATGAAGGCAACTGAGCAGCTATCAGGTCTCGAGATGATGGCGGTTGACCCCTTTAAGCGAGTATTTGCTCCTCGGTTTTTGGCCGGTTTCATCGCTTTGCCCATGCTAGCCGCGATGTTTAGTGCCGTGGGTGTTATGGGTGGGCACTTAGTAGGCGTCGAAGTCTTAGGTGTAGATGCCAACGCCTATTGGTCGCAAATGCACAGTTCAGTTAGTTTTACTCACGATGTTTGCAACGGACTTGTCAAAGGTTTGGTCTTTGGATTCGTAGTGAGCTGGATATCCATATTCGAAGGGGCTGATTGCATACCGACATCGGAAGGTGTCAGTAGCGCCACAACTCGTACTGTTGTTTATTCGTCGCTGGCTATATTAGGCCTTGATTTTCTACTAACAGCAGTCATGTTTTAAGACATTGTCTGGGATTACAAATGAATTCACGTACGTCTGAGATTTTGGTTGGTCTGTTTATGTTGCTGTTTTTGCTAGCAATGTTTGTGTTGGCCATGAAAGTGAGCAATTTGACCAGCCTCAACAGCTCTGAGGGCTATACGCTCACAGCGAAATTTGAAAACATTGGTGGCTTGAAAGAGCGCGCTCGAGTGTCGGCCAGTGGTGTTCGGGTAGGTGAAGTGACCCGCATTATTTACGATCCAGAGAACTTTGAAGCCATGGTGACTCTAAGGCTAGATAAGGCCTTCGATGCATTTCCGCTGGATACCACCGCCAGCATCTACACCTCTGGGTTGCTCGGTGAGCAGTACATTGGTTTGGATCCAGGCGCAGAAGAGGATTTTCTGCAAAATGATGACGAAATAACGCTAACTCAGTCCGCTATTGTTCTCGAGCGACTGATTGGTCAGGTTCTGTTCAGCCGTTCTGGTGGAAGCTAATGATCCAGCTCCCCTGGAAACCTATTTAAATGCCTGATGCAAAATAATGCGTCAGGTAGGTCTATACAAGAGATGAATGTGATGTTTAAAAATCTTTCTGTGGTACTTGTAGCGATTGCTCTCAGCTTCACCAGTTCTATGGTTCGTGCTGAGGACCATCCAGCTCAAAAAATGGTTGTCGAGTCCATCACGACAATGCTTGATGTACTTAAAAACGATGGTGACAAGATTCAAGCTGACTCCGAATACTTGCAGTCTCGGGTTGACGAGTTAATCGTGCCAAATTTAGATTTCAACACCATGACCAAGCTTGCGGTGGGTAAGTTTTGGCGTAAAGCTGACGCTGATCAAAAAGTCGAGTTGGTTGTCGAGTTCAAAACGTTGTTGCTCAATACCTACACCGGTGCTTTGGCTGAATACAGTGGCGAGTCGATTAATTTCGAGCCGTTCCGCCCTGAAGACCGAGAAGACCGAGCGGTTGTCCGATCCACTTTCAGTCAATCTGGTGGTAGTGATGTCCCAGTCGTCTACAAGCTCAGAGACAAAGATGGCTGGTCAATCTATGACATCGAGGTCAACAGCATTAGTTTGGTGACAAGCTATCGTTCTGCATTCTCCAATGAGATCGATAAAGGCGGAATTGCTGGGCTCATCGAAACGCTTAAAGAGCGTAACAATAGGTCATGACCCAAGTGAGTGACGCAAGGGGTGCCACAATCAAGCTCGACGGTCATATTTGTCACGTGTCTGGCGCCTTGAATTTTGTTACGGCCAGAGATGCACTTAGTGAGGTTGCAAAGCACATTAAAGGCAATCCGCAGTTAGAAATTAATCTATCAGGTGTGTCTGAGAGCAACAGTGTTGGGCTTGCCCTGATGATCGAATGGCTGGCTATTGCCCGTTCGGAAAAACATTCTGTCACTTTTAATCAGATTCCAGACAGCCTTCGTCAGCTTGCGGGCGTTTGTCAGGTTGACGGCCTGATATAATCTTCCCCACGCGGGCTGATTAATTTTTGAGATGTTACAACTCGCGGCGTCTTCAGACGCAGTACCGCGCATGGCCTCTTATTAGGATTCTCTAACGAATCCAACGGAATCTACCTGCCGGATTTTCATCTCGACATCCAGTTCAAAGGTTCGATGGATAAACTACTGATCGAAAGCAGCCCGCCATTATCGGGTGATGTACGCATCTCTGGCGCGAAAAACGCCGTCTTGCCCATATTGGCTGCAACCCTACTAGGCAGCAGTACGTCCAGTCTAAGCAATGTCCCGCATCTAAACGATGTGACGACCACCATGTCTCTTTTGGCTAGGATGGGTTGTCAGATCACCATGGGTGACAATATGCGGGTGGACGTCGATCCGACCTCCATCAATGACTATACGGCCGCTTACGAGTTGGTTCGTACTATGCGGGCATCCATTTTGGTGCTGGGACCTCTAGTTGCTCGCTACGGGCAGGCAGAAGTATCTTTGCCGGGTGGTTGTGCCATTGGCGCACGTCCGGTCAATTTGCATATTGAAGGTCTGCGAGCTCTGGGTGCTGAAATCACAATTGACGGTGGTTATATTCGCGCTAAGGCGGGACGGCTTCAAGGTGCTCGTATCGTTTTCGATATGGTGACTGTAACGGGTACAGAAAACCTGTTAATGGCTGCAACACTTGCACGTGGCACAACAGTTCTAGAAAACGCTGCTCGTGAGCCAGAAGTGGTCGACCTTGCCAATTACCTCATTAAGATGGGCGCTAAGATCGAAGGGGCGGGTACCAGTACCATAACCATTGAAGGCGTCGATGATCTCTACGGCTGCGAATACAGTGTGGTTCCTGATCGCATTGAGACGGGTACTTTTCTAGTTGGTGCAGCCGTTACTCGCGGCAAGATTCGTGTGCGAGACACGGTGCCCGAAATTATGACCTCTGTGCTTGAGAAGTTGCGCGAGTGTGGTGCAGACATAACCACAGGCGATGACTGGATAGAATTAGATATGCACGGGCAAAGACCCCGTTCTGTCAACATTACTACTGCACCTTATCCCGATTTCCCTACGGATATGCAGGCGCAGTTTTGTGTCTTGAACGCCTTGGCAGAGGGTACTGGGAAAATTACAGAAACCGTTTTCGAAAACCGTTTTATGCACATTAACGAGTTGCAGAGAATGGGTGCTGATATGACGGTTGACGGTAACTCGGTAACCATTCGCGGTGTCGAGAGACTACGCGGTGCACCTGTTATGGCCACAGATTTACGAGCATCAGCGAGTTTGATTCTGGCCGCGCTTATGGCTGATGGTGAGACAACCGTCAGGCGGGTTTACCATATCGATCGAGGGTACGAGCGCATCGAAGAAAAATTCCACTTGCTGGGCGCTGAAATTCGTCGAGTTCCTGATAAATGAGTAGTGAAGCCACGACCGGCGCTACCCGCAGTCTGCGTATTGCATTGTCCAAGGGCCGTATTTTTAATGAAACTATGCCGCTTTTCGAAGCGGCTGGTATCAGTCCTGCCGAAGACCCAGAGAAGTCTCGCAAGCTGATCATACCGAGCACGGAGCCGGATGTAGAGTTCCTTATTGTGCGAGCTAGTGATGTGCCAACGTATGTTCAACATGGTGGTGCGGATTTAGGCGTAGTCGGTAAGGATGTTCTGCTGGAGCACGGCGGTGATGGTGTCTTAGAGCCTATTGATTTGAAAATTGCTCAATGCAAGCTCATGGTGGCAGGTTTTCCTGGCACGGATTTGAACTCCAATAAGCGATTTCGAGTGGCAACCAAGTTTACGGAATGCGCCAGACGGCACTTTGCACAACAAGGCAGGCAGGTCGAAATAATCAAGCTTTATGGGTCTATGGAGCTAGCGCCTTTAGTCGGTTTGAGCGAACTCATTGTCGATGTGGTCGATACCGGTTCGACGCTCGCTGCTAACGGATTAGTGCCCTTAGAACATATTAGTGATATCACTTCGCGGTTGATTGTTAATCGCGCATCAATGAAGATCAGGCATACGCGCATAAGCGAAATTCTTGCACGCATTGCAAAAGCCGTAGATTAAAACAAGAGTACACAGCCTTTCATGACTACCAATACGGACGATTTAAGAATCACAGGAACCAGAGAGCTTCGCACGCCAGAGGAGCTAATGTCTCTTGTGCCTGTGAGTGAGGCCGCCGCAACGACTGTGACTCGTTGTCGCAGCGATGTTCGAGATATTTTGCAAGGACGCGATGATCGTCTTGTGGTCATTGTCGGGCCGTGCTCTATTCATGACCCTGATGCAGCGCTTGAATATGCTGAAAAACTGGCTGCGTTGAATCCATCTTTGCGCGAAGAACTGTGCATTGTCATGCGTGTTTATTTTGAAAAGCCTCGCACAACCGTGGGTTGGAAGGGTTTGATTAATGACCCGACAATGGACAACACATTTCAAATAAACGAAGGTTTGGAAATTGCCAGACGTCTGTTATCCGACATTAATGACAGAGGCATTCCTGCAGGCGTTGAATACTTAGATTTAATCAGCCCACAATATATTGCTGACTTCGTAGGGTGGGGTGCTATTGGCGCCAGAACCACTGAAAGCCAAGGACATCGAGAATTAGCCTCGGGTTTGTCTTGCCCCGTCGGGTTTAAGAACGGTACTGCTGGCAGCATTCAAATTGCGGTTGATGCTATTGGCGCTGCACGAGGTTCGCATAATTTTCTATCTGTGACTAAGGATGGCAACTCAGCTATTTTTCAAACTTCAGGCAACGACGATTGCCATGTTATTTTGCGCGGCGGCAAATCTCACACTAACTACGATGCTGCAAGCGTCGATGATGCCAGTGCTTTGTTGGTTAAATCCGGATTACCTGAGCGAGTTATGATCGACTGTAGCCATGCAAACTCTCGCAAACTACACAGACGCCAACGTTACGTGTGCCGCGACATCTGTGCACAAGTACAAGATGGCGACAAACGTATTATGGGTGTCATGATCGAAAGTAACCTGGTAGAAGGCAATCAAAACCCTAGCAACAAGCCGCTTGTTCGTGGACAGAGTGTGACTGATGCTTGTATTTCTTGGGACGACACTATTCCCATGCTTGAGCAATTAGCTGAGGCTGTAAAAGCTAGACGCAATACTTGAGGTTATGTAGCGCTGCAATTTTGATAAGTGGTCCACGTCAATAGAGTGTGTGGACCACGAAAGTGCTCTTGCAGAGTGTTGAGCCCGTCAAGTAATTAGTCATTAAGCCGATCCGCCCTGTATCGCTCGTTATGTTTCGAGTATCCAGCAGGGGTATACCATGGCGCGTTCTTCTGACGCTTCGTTTCCAAAGTCATTATTCACTGACAAGGCATTCCAGCTTCGGTTGATTCGTCGGATCATGATAATGACTGGATTCTTCATTGTTCAGTCAACGATCGTGCTGGGTGTTTTCTATTACAGCTTCTTAGGTAATTTAGTCGCAGGCAATGCGCCGTTACTGTTTGCTTCCGAAGATATGGGCGGGTTAGGCGATGCCATACCGTCCATGAGTAGCGTTCTGGGTTGGTGGTTAGTCGCCATGTTGGCTATTAATGGTCTCGTCACCGGTAGTATTGCGGTTTACGTGCTGCGTAAATTGGGCAATCCCATCCTGGCGATCAAACGTGCTTTGAACGAAATTGGCGATGGTAACCTTGATGTGCGCTTGCGTACTGAGGATAGCCAAGAGTTCAATGAGTTGTGCGTGGCACTTAACCGTGCATTGGATCAAGTCGATGGGAAAATCACTGAGGCCCGAGAACTCACCAAGGTGCTTGATAATCTGCAGGATCAGCCCAACCCTGAAGACAGTGATATACGGCAGGCGCTTGTAGGATGTCGTGAAGTATTGACCTATTTCGATGGCGATTCACGCGCTAAAAACGATACGTTCAAGGATGCGGCAGGGGCAAAGACGCGACGAATAAGCAAACGATAACTTAAGGGGTAAGTTACGTGAATGCTTCGTTTAAGCGTGCCTTGTGCGGTGTCGCAATGGCATTGTTTGTATCGACGGCGTCAGCTCAGTCTCAATCTGCAAATGAGATGCTTGCCGAGAGAGCCTACTCACTAGCGCTCGAACAAATAGAGGCTCAGAACTATTCGCAAGCGTTAGCGAACTTGCGACAAGTGCAGAGTCGTTATCCGTCGTTTTCGAAAATTGCTGGTGTTCAAACTCGCATGGCCGTGTTGCAGGAATCTGCTGATGCAGGTGAATCGCTCAGGGTCTTTCTAGCGGCACTGAATCTGCGAGATGACGGCGATATGGATGCAGCCTTAGTGTCGCTGGGAACAATAGCATCGGCTGATCCTGCGGGAACACTCACCGATGATGCTTTGTACATCATTGCTTATCTTCAGGTTATGGATCGCTATGATTTTGCTAAGGCTATCGTTTCTTTGCGAACCTTAGAGTCGCGCTTTCCCGAGTCTGCTTATACGGATTCGGCGCAGTATCTTGAAGCTATCGCCTTGGAGCAATTAGGCAATACAGATGCAGCGAAAATCTTATTAATGGATCTTCGTGACAGGCATACCGCGTTGAATTTGCCTTTAGAGTTTAGGTGGCCCAAGGGCACCGTTTTATCGCGTTACTGGTTTGATAGAGCTGATCGACGACTGGCTATTGTTGAAGAGCGGGTAACCACCGCTAGTCGACTTGGGTCGCGCCAGAAGCAATCGGATGGAAAGCTGCGAGTGTCTGTTAACGTCAACGGGCTCGACTTGCAGCTGTTGCTTGTTCCCAGCCCATTGACCCGTCAAACGCAATGGTTGGATGGTGACTTGTCCAATCAGCTGCCTCCATCAGTTGGTGTTTACGATGGAGTGGTTGAAGGCATCGATGATAGTTGGGTAAGAGTTGTGTTGCAGCAAAGTGCTATTAGTGGGGCTGTGTTCATCAACGGCAAGCAATATCAGGTTCAACCCGACAACTTAATTGGCACGTTAGATTACTACCAGCCACGAACTCGCGAAGACGACAGTACGCGAACTATGTCGTCTGATTTAGCGGATAGCGTGCTCGGAATAGATGCGTTAATTGCCCCTCCCGAAGAGTTGCAGGAATCTCTAGAGTCGCGTTCGCGAACCGTGCAGACCGATGTGCGTGCAGTGCCTGTGTCGATTGTTATCGATAGCCAATACAACCGATACTATGCAGGTTCTGGCTTGGTTGAAGCGCTCAACAACATGAACGTTGCTGATGGTATCTACCGACAGTTTGGTTTGGCGCTAGTGTTGGATGAGGCGGTGACGCTTCGAGAAGACGACGACCCTATGAACCTAGGTCGAGTGACTCTTGAAACCATACTCCGAACCTTCAGAGAATATCGTCTGCAATACGAAACCTTATTTGGTAGCAGCGCGTTAACCTATTTGTTCACGGGTAACCCTCGCTCCGATGTGACGTTGGGTCTGGCTTGGATTGATACCGCGTGTAGAGTCGACGGATACGATGTGGGTGTGACAACACCGTCGCGTTTTGGCGATGTGTTACTCACTCACGAGCTTGGCCATTCTTTGGGTGCGCAACACGATACAGACACTGAGTGCAATACGAACTCTAGCTCGTTAATGTGGCCCAATATTTCAAGTAGCACGGATCCAGAATTTACCTCGTGCAGTCAGGCGAGTATTTTGCAATCTCATGCAAAGCAATGCTTAATCAATAGCGTCGATTTATCATTGAATGCGTCGTCTACCGGGTCAGTTGTTAATTTCGATATTGTGAATCCAGATGCCGTGTTAACACTGGATGCTCAGCTTGAAGTTGAGACAAGTAGTCCCGACCAAGTTGAGTGGCCCGCAGGCTGTCGTGTCCAAACGCCGACAAGTGCCATGTGCTTTATCGATGGCATTCAACCAGGCTCTCAGCAGACTATCTCGTTTGTCGTTAACGAGCCGTTTCTTAACAGTGATTCTCCGGTGTCGGCACAGCTGACGCCTATCGGTTTGCTTGAGTTGCGTTCGTCAGATAATCTGGCAACGGTACTCGTTGAGGGTGGGGCATCCTCGCAGCATTTGATTAGCGGTAGTCAGCCGCCAATTAGTTCACTGACGCCCTCTGAGACAACAGCCGATGGTGACTCCACGCTTAGTGCCGCTAAATCGTCGGGCGCGTTGGGATGGTCTTGGTTAGCACTTTGGATTTTCTTATTGGTACGTCAACAAGAGAACTGGCGTAGCAAAAGCTGGATTCGCTGAATCGCCTTGAGCAAGTGTATTAGCGCTTGCTGTTGAGTTGCGGCCTTGTGCCTAGCTTCATTTTCAGATCA
Organism: uncultured Granulosicoccus sp.; assembly: GCA_937991945.1. Taxonomy (GTDB): domain Bacteria; phylum Pseudomonadota; class Gammaproteobacteria; order Granulosicoccales; family Granulosicoccaceae; genus Granulosicoccus. Next base: position 41,227 of record CALKLO010000005.1, on the reverse strand, counting down.
ACCGCCTGCAGCTCGATGTTTTGGTTTGAAGCCGTCAGCAGGTTGGCTTGGCTACGGTAAATGCTTAGCTTTACGGTTGCCCCGGGCGGCAGTGCCGACACTTGCAGTAGAAGCTGTGTTGCGCTGGTGATAGGTTGCTCACCGAGACGTACGACGATATCCATTGGTTTAAGTCCGCCCTTGCTAGCGGGGCTGTCGTCGATGACGGCGGTAATGACTGCGCCTTCAAACTCTAGTTGGCGCAACACAGGGAACATCGTGATGTCGTCTACGCCGATGCCTAACCAACCTCGAGCGACAGAGCCGTTTTCAATGATCTGAGGAACCACCTGCGCTAGTAGGTCCGCCGGTATAGAGAAGCCAATACCCATTGCGCTGGAGTCGCCTCTGAATACGGCGGTGTTAACGCCGACCAGCTGCCCCATCGGATTGATGAGTGCGCCACCTGAATTACCAGGATTTATCGCTGCATCGATTTGAATGAAGTTTTGCCATACCGTACCGCCTGCTACTCGCCGGCGTGTTGCGCTGACGATTCCCTGGGTCACGGTTTGGCCAACACCAAAAGGGTTGCCGATAGCCAAAACCACATCGCCGACGCGCAACGGGTCTGCTTCGTCTAGCTCGAGGGCGGGTAGGTTTTTCGCGGCAATTCGAACGACCGCCAGATCGGTTTCTTGATCACTGCCTATGAGAAGGCCTGAGTATCTGCGGCCATCGCTGAGAACTACCGTGATTAGGTCGCGACCATCAATAAGGTGCAAATTCGTCAAGATGATGCCGTTGGTGTCAACAATAACCCCAGAGCCTTGGCTGACGGGTCGATCTTCGGCCGTGTCTCGGGCAAATAAGCTAATGACCGATGGGGCCACTTTCATGATGCCGTCGTGGTAACTCAGAACAACAGGGCTATTGATGCTCGCGTTTTCTGTGTTCTGGTCTGTGCTCGTGGCTGTTGATACCGTGTTTTGGCTGATCCGTGAATCTGTCTGGGAGCCCAGTTTCGTACTGAACGGTAAGTTGTGGACAAAGTTTGCCACGGGCAGGGGGCCAGAGGATAGCCACCAGCCTGTGATAACCCCTAAGGCTATGCACACGATGAAGAAAAGTAACCTGATCATGGATGTGTTGTGCGGATAGGGTGTCTAAGCTGCTGGAGAGAAAAATCTTGCTGCCGCAATATGTTAGCCGTTATGAGTTTTTTGTGTTGTAAGTGGGCTGCTCGGAGTAGGTTATGTCGACGATGCGCAGCTTATTTGCATTTCTCACGGAACCTTTGCCTTAACAGTCAAGCAATTGTGTGTCCTTGTGATAAAATCAGGGGTTGCTGCTGGTGTGCAATTTGCTGTCTTTAGCCCATCAAGCCCGCTTCTAAACAACTAAAACCAATGTCGATGTCGGACATTGGCAGGTCCGAATTCGTTTTATCTGGAGAAATCGCATGAGTGCGAGTAACCAGAAGACTCCCAACGAGCAAGGCTCGGGTGATGCGTCTTCTAAAAGTAACATGGCATCAGGGGAGTCTTCCTTCACTGAAAATGTGGGTGATCCTAAACGACGCAGGCTGCTTGTACGCAGTGCTGCGGTCGTGGGTGGGCTAGGTGGAGCAGCTTTGCTGGCGCCTATGCTTGGATCAATGTCTCCTAGTGCGCGTGCCAAAGCGGCAGGCGCACCGGTTGAAGCTGACATCAGCAAGCTGACTCCTGGTCAAATGATCACGGTGGAGTGGCGCGGCAAGCCTGTTTGGGTTGTTAACCGTACTGAGGAAACTCTGGGACGCCTTGAAACAGAAACGGCAAAGCTATCCGATCCTGATTCATTGGAAGAGCAGCAGCCTACATATGCGCAAAACGCGGCGCGATCCATCAAGCCGGAATATTTAGTCGTCGTCGGTCTTTGCACTCATTTGGGTTGCTCACCAAGCTACCGCCCCGAAATTGCACCACCCGATCTAGGCGATCAGTGGGATGGTGGCTTTTTCTGCCCATGTCATGGTTCTAAGTTCGATATGTCGGGTCGTGTATACGCTGGTGTTCCAGCGCCGACTAATCTGGAGATTCCTCCATACCGATACATCGACGATGCAACTATCATCGTTGGGGAAGATTCTGGAGTGGCAGCATGAGCTCAAAACTGGACAAATCAGACAACGGCCTGATGGGTTGGATTGACGAGCGTTTTCCGCTTACCAAACTACTCGAAGACCACATAACTAAGTATTACGCGCCAAAGAACTTCAACTTCTGGTACTACTTCGGTGGTCTGGCCATGCTTGTGTTGGTCATTCAGATCGTCACGGGTATCTTCTTAACGATGAACTACAAGCCTGATGGCAATTTGGCGTTTTCGTCAGTTGAATACATCATGCGAGACGTCAATTTTGGCTGGCTTATCCGGTATATGCATTCCACTGGGGCCTCCATGTTTTTCGTCGTGGTTTATTTGCACATGTTTCGTGGTCTCATGTACGGCTCGTACAAAAAGCCTCGTGAACTGCTTTGGGTCTTCGGCATGCTCATTTACGTTTGCCTAATGGCTGAAGCGTTCATGGGTTACCTACTGCCTTGGGGACAAATGAGCTACTGGGGCGCGCAGGTAATCATTTCTTTGTTCGGTGCTATCCCTTTTGGCATTGGTGACGCATTAACACTGTGGTTGAAAGGCGATTACATTGTCTCGGATGCTACGTTGAATCGATTTTTCGCGCTTCACGTTATTGCCGTCCCGTTGGTACTACTCTTCTTAGTGGTCGCTCACATCATGGCTCTCCACGAAGTGGGCTCCAACAACCCTGACGGCATCGACATCAAGAAAAACAAAAATGCCCAAGGCATTCCTAAGGATGGAATCCCATTCCACCCGTACTATACCGTCAAGGATTTGATGGGCGCGGTTGTGTTTCTAATTGTCTTCTTTGCTATCGTATTTTTCGCTCCAGAGATGGGCGGGTATTTCTTGGAGCACGCCAACTTTATTCCGGCTGATCCACTGAAAACACCGGACCATATTGCTCCTGTTTGGTATTTCACTCCGTTCTACGCCATTTTGCGCGCAGTGCCGGACAAGCTTGGCGGCGTTATGGCAATGGGTGGCGCTATCGTTGTGTTGTTCTTCCTTCCTTGGATCGATCGCAGCCCAGTCCGCTCAATCCGATATCGCTCACTAGCTTACAAAGTGTTGCTATTCACTTTCGTTATTGCTTTTGTCATCCTGGGTTACCTCGGTATGCAGGTTCCTACGCCAGTCGGAACGCTTGTTTCCAGAATCTGTTCACTAATCTACTTTGGTTTCTTCCTCGGTTTGTACTTTGTGAGTAAAACTGAATCGACCAAGCCATTGCCTGAGAGGGTCACACATTGATCAGGAAAAATCGTGCCGTGCCATTGCGAGTTAAAGCAATGGATAAACAGGCAACACAAAACGAAAACCGCCGAACCGTGTTTTTGGCTACGGCTATGCTGCTCGCAGTAGCATCGCTGGTATTCATGAGTTCGGCTAAAGCGGCGGGTTCTTCGGTTGCGTTAGAGTCCCCTCTTATTGACCAAGGCAATCAAAAGTCTTTGCAACGTGGTGCGCAAGCCTTTGTTAACCATTGCATGGGCTGTCATACGGCGGGCTATCAACGCTACAGTCGTATGGCTCAAGATCTTGGCTTGAGTGAGGCAGATGTTGAAAATAATCTAATTTTCACGACAGATGCATCGGGTGAGCCAACCAAAATTGGTTCTTTGATGGTCAATTCAATGAGCACTGAATACGGCAAGCAAGCGTTTGGTGTTGTGCCTCCAAACTTAGCGCTTACCGCTCGTTCACGTGGTGTTGATTGGATCTACACGTATTTGAAGTCATACTACCTTGACCCTGAAAAGACGACTACGGGTGTTAACAACTTGGTATACCCAGGTACTGCTATGCCGCATGTGTTGGGCGAGCTACAAGGTTGGCAAGTGCCTGTATTGGGCGAGGAATCTCACGGTGTTCAGCCTATTGCATCTCTAGCGTTAGAGACACCTGGCACCATGACAGCAGATGAGTATGACGGCTACGTAGCTGACATCACAAACTTCATGGCTTACATGAGTGATCCGATTAAACAGACACGTCACCGCATTGGTACGTGGGTCATGTTGTTTCTGTTCCTCCTACTAGGGTTAACATACGCCCTGAAGAAAGAATATTGGAAAGACGTCGTTTAAGTAAACGATACCCAAAGCTCGTTGGCTTTTCTGCAAAGCCAGTATGTAGTTCCGAGTAGTCACTTATCGCGGGCCATAATAATATGGCCCGCTTTCATGTCAGGAGTACACTTTAGTGGATGGGCCGCGGCAGGCAGAGATCGGTAAACGGCGATCCACCATTGTGTTGTATACAAAAAGCGAGTGCATCGATTGTCATCGTGTCCGGCTGGTATTGGCGGAGAAGGGAATCGATGCTTTGATCGTCACGGTTGAGCAAGGCGAGGCTAACCTCGAGTTGCTTGCTGTTAATCCACAAGGGTCCTTGCCGACTATAGTCGACAGAGATCTTGTGCTTTATAACGCCAGGGTAATTGTCGATTACATCGACGAGCGTTATCCCCACCCTCCATTAATGCCGGTAGATCCTGTCTCACGGGCCAGGACGCGTCTTACTCTATTTCGTATAGAATCGGAGTGGTACTCGCTAAGGCCTGACTTGGAAGGGCAGGCACTCTCTCAAGCGCAAGCTAGTCAGCAGCTTGGTGACTCCTTGGACGCTGCGAGCGATGTGTTTTCTGCTATGCCTTATTTTTTCAGCAATGATTATTCTGTTTTGGATGCTACACTCGCGCCATTGCTGTGGCGTCTAACGACATACGGTGTCGTATTGCCAAAAGGGGCTTTGCCCATCCGGCAGTATGCTGAGCGAATGTTCGCACGACCCGGTTTTCAGGCGAGCTTAAGTAATTTAGAAAGGGAAATGGCTCAATGACTTCCAGTAGACCTTATTTAATCAGGGCGCTGTACGAGTGGATTGTAGACAACGGCTACACGCCCTATATGCTGGTGGATACCTCATTAGATGTTGTAGAGGTGCCCAGAGCATTTGTCGAAAATGGACGCATTATTCTTAACATCAGCCCTGAGGCGACTCATAGCTTGGTGTTAGGCAATGAGGCGGTTACGTTTAATGCGCGCTTCAGTGGCACCGCCATGGATGTGCACGTGCCTGTTATCAGTGTGCTGGCTATCTATGCGCGCGAGAATGGTCAAGGCATGATGTTTGGCGATCAAGACGATACGCCGCCAGATCCAGGTTCAGGTACGCCAATTAAGAAGCCTGAGGTGGAAATCGGTCCCAAAGCGCCGCCCGAGACTAAGCGTCCAAACCTTAAAATCGTCAAGTAGCGATTTATTCTTCTACGGCGTTTTGAATCCAGTCGAGTTGGTGGCCCATCCAGAGTTGGCTGGGCATGGTTCCGATGTGTTCAGGTCGCATAGCTATAACGTCTATGCGAGCAGGTGTGGCAGAGGTTGCGTAGCGCTGTAGCCACGCGTTAGCTGTGCGCACGAGACGTTGCCGCTTTGTGCGAGTCACACTTGAGAGCGCGCCTCCATAACGCTCGGATGAACGATATCGAACCTCTATAAACACGATGGTGATCTCGTCTGGGTGCTTGACGATTAGATCTATCTCTCCAACCCGGCGAACATAGTTGCGTTGGATAAATCGATACCCTTGCGTCTCCAGCCAGGAAAGCGCGATTGCTTCGGCTTTGTCGCCTATTATTTTCTTCTGCATGGAGGCCTCCGTGCCTGCCAAGTGAATCGTTAGCTGCTGCGCTTGCTGTGCAGCATTGCTCTGTAAATGACGTTGTCGTGACTGTTTACGTTAATTAAGAGACGAAGACGTGATGGAGGGGAGGGCGGGAGCTTCAATACTCTCAACCGTTTCGCTTACGCCATCGACGTATTGTGCCCAATCCAGGTACCGTTGAATTCGCCCATCTTGATTCAGCTCAAGAGCGCCTGTGTAGCCTTGTAGTCGCTGGCCTTGGCTAAGTTTGTCAAGACTTGTGGCAAGTTGGTAGGCATCTGCACCCAGCGCATAGAGCTTTGCATACGCGCCTTCGGCGGCAGGGAATGTACTTAAAATCCGGCTTCTAACAGGATCTTTTTGTAATGATTTTCTGAGAACCCAAGGAGCATCTGGGTAGTAAATTGTATTCAAATCTTTATTGTTTTTAGCGTTGTCATCTAATGCGGCAACTCTAGAGGTCCCCAAGCGAGTGATTTCTCGAGCGTGAAAGAAATCCAATTGTGGCCGCACAGATCGGGCTTGTTCAGACGTGACGGCCAGAAAGATCACGTCAATGTCATTACGAATTGACGGTTCAAAAAACAACTTTTCACCGATGGCGCTGCTGAGTGTTTTGAATCGCTCATCGCTTTTATCAATGCCGAGCGCCTCCTTAATCTGCTTTGAATAGTCGTATTCATCTGTGGGGAGTAGGGCTATGTGAGCGACTTCTCCACCGTATAAGAACATGGCATCTTGAAAGGCGCGGGCCTCACGTTCGCCGCGCGAGTCATCGCTTTGCAGAATGACAGCGTTTTTCAAGCTTAGGCCAGCGGCTCTTGCTGCGGCGCTACGGGCTTCATCTTCAGGGGCAAGTCCGAATTGAATAATGTTGGAGGTTCGTGCAACAACGCCTGCATCTTGAATGGTGTTGAGCGTGATAGTTGGGACGGGAATATTGCGTTGCGAGACAACAGCTGCAACCGCATTTTTTCGTAGAGGCCCGATAACAGCGCCGGCTCCGTCATTGATGGCCGTAGCGTAGGCGGTCCGTGCATAGCCCGCGTTTTCGCCAACATCATAAAACCGTAGAACGGGTGCGGTTTGCTGCGACTTTGCGTGATCATGGGCAGCTATTAGTCCATCACGAATGGCGGCGGCGACAGCTGACGTGTTGCTGCCAGACAGTGGCAGTAGGACCGCTATTTGGTTGACAGGGCTACCCAGGTTTTGATTGTTGTCAAAACCGGTTGGTCTGTACAGCGATGCAACGAACTTTGGATTTGCAGGGTGAGTGGGAAACCGCTGTTGCCAATCTTTTATGCCACTGCGGCGCGTGTCGCCTTGCACGCCCGCTGCAGCGTGGGTCAGTGCGAGCTCTATCCAGCCTTGGTAGACATCGCCACGCACATTGGTTGTCATTCTGCGTAACGTCGACAAGGGCTGAGTGGACAGTAAACGCCAAATTTGCTCGTGACCGCGTTGTGCGATGGACGAATCGGCGATGTTTTGTTCCAGTTCTATGCGTGCGATGAGTTCGTTATCGGGATCTTGCAATATGTTGTAGGCCTGAGCTTGAGCCTCGTAAAGACGTGCTCTATGAAAAGCGCTTTCAACGTTTAAGGGGTTGGGCAGGGTGTTGAGCGCACGTTCGGCTTCGCGATCAAAAATAAAATTCTTAGCGTTCAGAATGTCACGTCGGTGAGAAAGCTCTGTAGTGGCTAGTTCTTCAGGCAGGGCTTCAAGACGTTCTTGTCCTTCGCTATACAGGGAGCGGTCAAACAGAATTTCCGCGGCAAGCAGCAGGTAGTCTTGTCGAAGCTCGGGTTTTTCGGCGCGATTTGCTTTCTGTGTATAGACCTCAGCGGCAGCCAGTGGGTTTCCTTGTTGCAGCTGCTTTCGAGCAACGGGGTCTGTTACCCTTGCGTACATCGGATTGTCAGCCAGCGGTGGCAGCCCAGACTTGGGCGTTGTGCACGCTGAGAGAACACACACGCTCAGTGTAATTAACAACAGTTTTGCGTGCGTTCGTATAGCGCCTAGAGCGCCACCCATCGGATTGGGGTCCTGCTTTAGGTCTTTGAGGAAATTCATGTTCTCTGAACGTACTTTGTACATTGTTGCTACCCCTATCGGGAACCGGGACGATCTATCAGCGCGAGCGATTGACGTACTACAGCACGTCGACAGGATCTATGCGGAGGATACTCGGCATAGTCTACCGCTACTGAGACATCATGGCATTGAAACGCGTACTTGGACACTTCATGAGCACAATGAAGAGTCTCGTATCGCTATGGTAATCGAACATTTGAATGCTGGCAGCTCCGCGGCGCTAATTACTGACGCCGGAACGCCTCTAATAAGCGATCCGGGTTTTAGGCTGGTACGTGCTTGTCATGCGGCCGGTGTTCGTGTGTCACCCGTGCCTGGGGCCTGTGCGGTCACAGCCGCTCTAAGTGTTAGCGGGCTTCCGACTGATCGATTTCAATTTGTGGGATTTCCGCCTGCCAAATCCAATGCTCGGCAAACATGGTTTCGGCCTCTGGCTCAGCTGCCCCATACATTGGTTATTTATGAATCCCCCCACCGGATAATTGAGAGCTTGACCGATTTGGCGTCAGTTTTTGGCCCCGAAAGGCCTATGACGCTAGCTAGAGAGCTCACCAAGCGCTTTGAAACTCTGCTCTACGGCACGGTGGAAGAGATTCTTGAAGCCGTTCAGGCTGATGCTAATCAGCAGAGAGGGGAGTTCGTTTTGATTGTCGGTGGCGTCGCCACACTCAGCGATACAGATGGTGATGCGTTGCCTAGTGTCGACCTTGATAAGACGCTCAGCGTGCTCTTGCAGCACCTGCCAGTGAAGACTGTGGCTCGTTGTGCGGCTGAATTATATGGGGTAACTAAAAAAACAGCATACGATCGCGCCCTTGAACTGCAGCGTCGGTGATATGATCCGCGCGGGAGTTGGCCAGGTTATCGCTGCTGGACTGGTCGTTGTATACGGCATTAACAGTCTGGTGGAGGAAAGTCCGGGCTCCAAAGGACAAGGCGCCAGGTAACCCCTGGGGGGCGCGAGCCTACGGAAAGTGCAGCAGAGAGTAAACCGCCTAAGCGCGTGATTGTCGCAAGACAGTTATGCGACGGTAAGGGTGAAAGGGTGCGGTAAGAGCGCACCGCGTCGGTGGCAACATTCGACGGCATGGTAAACCCCGTCTGGAGCAAGACCAAATAGAGGGACATTAGGCGTGGTCCGCGTCGTCCCCGGGTAGGTCGCTTGAGCGCCATGGTGACATGGCGCCTAGATGAATGATAATCCTCGACAGAACCCGGCTTACGGCCAACTCCCACCTTCTATCGAGTGTTATTAGGCAGCGTTTTGTCGGTTGCCGTTGCTGTCTAGCCCATTTCTGGCCAAATTGGTGATCCGATTCAGCTCATTAAACTCTTCTTCGAGTTTGGCGAATTCGTTAGGCATGACATATAAATAAGTGATGATCTTATCGAGTAATGTCATGATCGCGTTAGCGGTCTCTTTGCTCGTGTGCTGACTGCTGCCAAACAGATTATCCAAATTGCCATCGGGTCTGAAGGATATAGCCAGATCTTTTAACGGCTTGTCCAATTCCATGCCGCTGATGGAGTCTTGAATTAACTTGGGCAGCGTCGTGCGGCTGTTGCCGATCGGCAGGAAGTCGTCAAATATCGCTTCAAGTGCGGATTGGGCTAGCACTGCCGTGGCAGTCAGGTTGCCAGTGGAATAGACATCCATGGTTGAGGCGCAATACTGAACGACCTTGGGAGGTACGTTCTCAGGCATTTTGGTTAGATCCACCACATCGGCAGGTCCAGGCATCATGAATAGGGAAGGCTGTTCGTCAGGGCCTTTCTTAGAGCTGCCAATGGCATCTGTGATCCACAGGTGCACCATCGTTGAACACGAGGGGCAGGTGGCTGAGCAGATCAGGGTGTCCCTGTGCTCGTCGTATTGGCGACGCTTGGTTGTGAATGCTCCTTTGAGTGAGCACTCAGGGCAGCTGATACTTAACGATGCAGGATGCTGAAGCTGATTGTTACCGGCAATCCAGCGATTTACGCAGTTAATATCCAGTTGCTTCATGTGTCGTTCAAACCTGTTTTTATGTCCCTAGCCATACGGCGGCATATTGCTGTTGTTCCTGAATAGCCAAATCGGAAAAAACTGGCTTAGAAGGACAAGTAACTGGTATCCATCTGATCGACTGAAATTGACGGCTCGCCAGCGAGTAACTCCCTAAAAAATCATTTTCTTCGAATTGCTGATGGGCTTCTCGGGGAAGAAGTAATAGGTTCCGACATATTTCTCATCTTGTTTATGTCAAAAGAGATGTAAGTCTTTGATTGTAATAGGAGTCTAGAATCTCGCTAAATGCTTGTCTTTGCTAGGAAAAGATTGTGTATTCGCGCTCTCATCATTGACCGTGTATTCAAGGGGTCGTATAGTGGGCGTCAGTGCCATTTAGTGGCAATTAGTGGGTAATTTTTAATAAATCATGCGGTTTCGCGGCATCACAAAATTGAGCATTGACGCCAAGGGTCGCTTGGCAATGCCCAAGAACCATCGAGATCGCCTAGAAGAAAACGGCGTTCGAGAGCTGGTTGTGACGGCTGATCCGGGCCGCTGTTTGCTCGTCTATCCCAAGCCCGTTTGGGAAGATGTCGAACAAAAACTCAATGAGTTGCCAAATTCAACACGTGCCACCAGAGCGCTACAGCGCCTGTACATCGGTTATGCCACTGATATTGATCTGGATGGCACCGGGCGTATGTTGTTGCCGCCTGAGTTGCGTGAGTACGCAAGCTTGGACCGCAAGGCTGTGTTGATTGGTCAAGGTAAAAAATTCGAGCTTTGGGACGAGCGGACTTGGGAAATCGAGTCTGAGAAATGGAAGCGTGAAGTGAATGAGATGGATCCGGCGGACATGCCGGTTGAACTACAGAACATATCGTTTTGATCACTGAATCGGATGCGCCAGAGGCGCCCGGCCATGTGTCAGTTTTGATGCACGAGGCCGTCGAATCATTGTCACTGGGTGTTGCTGGAAAGTATGTGGACGCCACCTACGGTCGTGGCGGGCACAGTGGTCATTTGCTATCCCAGCTCGGGCAGGATGGGCATTTGTTGGCGCTGGATAGAGATCCAGAAGCCATTGCTGATGCAAACGCACGGTTCGCGGATGAGTCTAGATTTTCGATTCATCAAGCAAATTTTGCTGACGTGGAGCAAGTGCTTAAAGAGCGGCAGTGGTTTGGGCAGGTCGATGGGTTGCTGATGGACTTAGGTGTTTCATCACCGCAGTTGGATGTCGCAGAGCGAGGGTTTGGATTTTCACGCGATGGCGAGCTCGACATGCGAATGGATCCGAGTAGTGGGGAATCTGCTGCTCAATGGTTAGCTAGGGTGAGTGAGGGGGATTTGGTGCAGGTGTTAAGAGAATTTGGTGAGGAGCGATATGCCAAGCGAATTGCTGGGGCTATCATTGCTGCACGAGCCGAACAACCGTTACTCAGAACCTCTCAGCTGGCCGAAATAGTCAAAGTTGCACACCCTCGCTGGGAGCGCCATCATCATCCGGCAACCAGAAGTTTTCAAGCTATTCGCATAAAAGTGAATGGTGAGCTTGATGCTGTTTCAGAAGCGTTAAGCACAGCAGCTACCGCATTGAAAGTGGGCGGTCGATTGGTTGTTATCAGTTTTCATTCTCTAGAAGATCGTTTGGTGAAGCGCGCTTTGCGTCAGCCCATTCCTGATCCTAGGATTCCACGTCATTTGCCTCAGCCAGCACAGGAGGCGCATCCCTGGAAAGTGGTGAGTAAGCCTATCAAGGCAAGTGCTGCTGAGCTTGAGAGAAATCCGCGTGCAAGAAGTGCTGTGTTAAGAGTGGCGGAGCGCGTTTTATGAATCGTTATTCAGTCATGTCAGCGGTTGTTGCGGCCCTGTGTTTTTGCTCAGCGATTGCTGTTGCTTATTCAAAGCATCTTAGTCGTCAGGCTTATGTGGAGTTGAGTCGTAATCAACGAACACTAGATGCCTTGGATGTCCAGTGGAGCCAATTGCAAATTGAGGAAAGCACCTTCTCAGAGCATGGGCTAGTTGAGAGAACAGCTCGAGATCGCTTGGGCATGATGTATCCCGGTCTGGACGGTGCGGTGATGATCGTACGATGAGAGCGCCAATTAAAAAAGCCTCAACCCAAGGCACCGAGCTTTCCAACTGGTCTCGTCGACGCGGTCTAGTCATGCTGTGTTTTTTCGGCATGGCTATGACACTGGTTGCGCGCACCGCGTATCTGCAAGTTGTCGAAAGGGATTTCTATTTAAGTCAGGGCCAGGCTCGTCAACTACGAACAGTGCCTATCCCTGCGAACCGTGGTGATTTGCTTGATCGTTCAGGGGATCCTTTAGCGATTAGTACACCGATACCCTCACTATGGGGTGTGCCCAAAGATTTGTTTGCAAGTCGCGATGAAATGCACAAGGTCGCATCGGCCCTGCAGATCGATGCTGGCACTTTAGTAAAGCGTATCGATCAAGCAACTAAGCGTGGTTCAGAATTCATTTACATCAAGCGCCATGTGCTGCCTGAAACAGTGGATGAAGTGCTAGCACTGAAGCTCAAAGCGGTGAAAGTTCAGCAAGAGTATCGCCGTTATTATCCGAGTGGCAGTGCCGCTGCGCATCTGGTGGGTTTTACCGGTATCGATGACAAAGGCCGTGAAGGTCTTGAGATGGCTTACGAAAATTACTTGGCAGGTGAGTCGGGTTCGCGACGTGTTGTTCGTGATCGAACCGGTCGAGAAATTACCGGCATGGATATCATTAAGCCTGCTATTCCGGGTCAAGATTTACGGTTAAGTATCGATCGGCAGTTGCAGTACTTTGCAAACCGAGCGTTGGAAACAGCCGTCACTGAAGCTGAGGCTGAATCCGGTTCTGTCGTGGTTATGGACACGCGCACGGGTGAGATCATGGCCATGGTCAACTACCCAACCTACAACCCCAACGATACGTCTGATCGAACCGGTGGGCGACAGCGCAATCGAGCGGTTACGGATGTTTTTGAGCCGGGTTCAACCATGAAGCCTTTTACGGTTGCAGCGGCGCTAGATTCTGGCAAGTTCAAGGCGGATGACATCGTGTTTACATCACCGGGTCATTACACCATTGGTCGTTACGAAATCACAGACGATGGTAAAGATCATGGTTGGTTGGATTTGCGCGGTATCGTGACTAAGTCCAGCAACGTCGGTATCAGTAAAGTTGCTCGTGATCTGGACGAGGAGCAAATGTGGTCTGTATTTGATTCGTTCGGATTTGGTACGCCACCCGGTACTGAATTTCCTGGCGAAGTTGCTGGTTTTTTCAATCATCCAGCGGTATGGAATCACACAGAGCAAGCCACTATTTCATATGGCTATGGAATTTCAGTGTCAGCTGTTCAGCTGGTTCGTGCCTATGCAACGTTAGCCAATGACGGCGTCATGCTGCCGGTTTCGTATCTTGCAATTGATGAAGCTCCTCCAGGCAGACGAGTGGTTGATGCATCGTTAGCTCGTGAAGTGCAGGGCATGCTTGAGTCGGTTGTCACTATTGGTACAGGTAAACTTGCTCAAGTGCCCGGTTATCGAGTAGCGGGTAAAACAGGAACATCGCATCGCTCTCAAGAGGGTGGTTATGCGGAGAATCGTTACATAGCGGTATTTGCTGGTTTCGCACCGGTATCAGATCCTCGATATGCTATCGCTGTTGTTGTTAAAGACCCTAAGGCAGGTAAGCACTTTGGTGGTGTTGTTGCGGCTCCAGTATTTGCAAAAGTAATGTCACAGGCTTTGCGTTTAGGCGCAATTGAACCGGATGATATTGATGATCGCCGTGCCAAAGTAGAAATTCCTTTGCTACCGCGTGAAGGTGATAGTTCGTGAGTGAAGTGACTTCAACCAGTTGGGCATTAACAGAATTACTCGGTGAGTGGGCTTGTGGCTCTGTGCCTGAAATTCAGGTGGAAGGGTTAAGCCTAGACAGTCGTTTGATCGCTTCAGGAGATTTGTATTTAGCTGTTGATGGTGCCGTCACACACGGCATGCATTACGCCGAATCAGCAGTAGCCGCAGGTGCCGTTGCTATTGCAGCTTCGCCCGAATCCATTGATACATTTGCTGATCAAGTGAGTGCGCTGGTAAAGCTCGGTGTACCTGTCGTTTCAGTTGCACAACTTACTTCGCGTTGCGCTGATATAGCGGCTCGGTTTTACCACCAGCCAGACCAAGCAATGACACTTATTGCAGTTACAGGCACTGACGGTAAAACATCGGTATGTCGATTCATAGCTCAAGCCTTCGAAGGCGTTGGCAGGCGCTGTGGTTATATCGGAACATTGGGTTGGGGGCTGGGTGATGTATTAGAGAGTACTGAACTCACGACGCCGGATGTCGTTACGCTTCGACGTATGTTGGCAAGTTTGCGAGATCAAGGAGCGGATGTTGTCGCATTAGAAGCGTCTTCGCACGGCTTGTCAGAGCAACGCTTGAAAGGGCTGTCTTTAGATGTTGCTGTGCTCACAAATTTTGGGCGAGATCATCTGGATTATCATAAAACGGTTGCCCATTATCGAGCGGCAAAAGCCACGTTATTCGGTTGGCCTGAATTGTCAGCATTGGTGCTTAACGCGGATGATTCCTTAGGTCAGGAAATGTTGCAAGAGCATGCAGCTCTTTCACGAATTGCTTATCAAACAAGCGCGAGTGCATCTCAAACCAATCTCGTTGATAGCGACAGTGCAAATTTGTTGAACATTCAAGCAGGCGATATTGTTGCTGATGACTTAGGTTTGTCATTCTCATTACGTGAAGGTGATAGCTCGGAGCAGATCAGCACCACGTTGTTAGGCCAATTTAATGTCGAAAATTTATTAGCTTGCTACGGTAGCTTGCGCGCCTGTGGTGTCGCTGCTAACGAAGCACGTCATGGCCTGTCTTCGGTGAAGCCGGTTGAGGGCAGAATGGAGCGTTTTGGCGGGCAAGATGCTCCAACGGTTGTTGTTGATTTTTCGCATACACCTCAAGCTTTGAGCGTTGCCATAGAGTCAGTGCGTGTGCATTGCCAAGGGAGTCTTTGGGTTGTGTTTGGTTGTGGCGGCGATCGTGATGCCGGTAAAAGGGCGCCTATGGCTGCTGCTGCCGAGAAGGCTGATCATGTAGTGTTAACAGACGATAACCCGCGAACAGAATCGTCACACGACATTATTGCCGCAGCAATGAAAGGATTTCAAAAGCCTGAAAACGTCATTGTTATTGCCGATCGTTCTAAGGCAATTCAACACGCAGTGAGCCAAGCAAAGTCTGGCGATCTTGTGCTAGTGGCAGGCAAAGGTCACGAAGACTATCAAATTATAGGAACCACACGTCACCCGTTTAGTGACCGTACAGAAGTCTTGGCTGCATTAGAGGTTGCGTCATGAGTATGGGGTTTTCGATTGGTGATTGTGTGTCTGCATTGCAAGCAACGTTGCAAGGCAACGAAGCACATGTGAGTGGCGTTAGTATCGATACCCGAACACTTGCTCCGGGCGATTTGTATGTTGCTATTCAAGGTGACAACTTTAACGGACACGAATTTGTAGCGGCTGCACAGGAAGCGGGCGCTACTGCGTTGTTAGTGCACGAGCCTGTTAAATCTGAATTACCTCAACTCGTCGTTGAAGATACGGTCGTGGCTTTAGGTCGATTAGCGACTTGGTGGGCGCAACGGTTTGATATACCGACCATAGCTATTACAGGTAGCAATGGTAAAACCAGTGTGAAAGAAATAATCACTGCCATATTGCGTCAGCTAGGGCCAGTGCTTGCAACTAAGGGTAATTTGAACAACGAAATTGGTGTGCCATTGACACTGCTGGGCATGCGTCCAGAGCATCTGTATGCGGTTGTTGAGATGGGTGCAAATCACGCGGGTGAAATCGCTCGTCTTGTACAAATATGTAAGCCTGATGTTGCTGTGATTAATAACATCGGCTCAGCCCACCTTGAAGGGTTTGGCAGTATTGAAGGTATAGCACGCGCTAAGTCAGAAATTTATGCAGGACTGAGTAAGGCGGGTTATGCGGTGATCAACGCCGATGATGCTTTTGCTGACTTTATGCGTGATGCCGCATCGCACTGCAACAAACGTGAATTTGGAACCAAATCTGGTTGTGATGTTCAGGGTGTTCCAGGCGCAGGGTTGAATATCGAGTCTTTGGGAACAAAAATTTCGCCACGATTCCAGCTAACCGGTGATCACAACGGCATGAACGCGCTAGCGGCAGTCGCGGCTGTCCAGTGCTTAGATGTGCAGTCTGTCAACATTGTTAAAGGTTTGGAAAGTGTCCGCTCTATACCCGGACGTTTAGAGAAAAAACCAGGTGTGCAAGGCGCGACGCTTATAGACGACAGTTACAACGCTAACCCAGATTCTTCCAAGCAAGCTATAAACGTATTATCGCGCTACGAAGGTGTTCGCTATTTGGTCTTAGGCGACATGGGCGAGCTAGGCTCTGATGCTGAAAAGCTACATGCCCAAATCGGTGCCTATGCAAAGCACCATGGAATTGATGGTTTGTGGACTACTGGCCCATTAGCATCGAATGCCATAAAAGCATTCAATGGTGCTCAAGCTGGGAAGCGAAAAACTGCTGAGTCAGCCACTCAATCAGTGTCTGCTGCAGTATCATTAGCGGCTGCTGCGCAGACCCAGACGAGTGATGTTTCTTCTGGTAAAAAATCAATCAGTGCGGGTGGTCATTTTGTTGATCAAGAAGCACTGGTAAGCGCACTAAAACCCTATTTGAGTGAAGGCGTCACCGTATTGATTAAAGGATCTCGTGGTTCCAGGATGGAACGAGTGGTGAAGGCCTTAATGCCTGTGCCTAAGGTACGTCGTGTCGCCACTCAGGAGCATATTCTATGATGCTACTGATTGGTGAATGGCTAGCGGAAATCAATTCTGGTTTTGGTGTTGTTCAATACATAACCGTAAGGGCAATTTTTGCTGCACTAACTGCGCTGTTAATTTGTCTGATGTTCGGTCCGGCATTGATCAAGTGGTTAACAGCTGCAAAAATTGGGCAATCGGTTCGTAGTGACGGACCACAGACACATTTAATCAAAGCCGGCACGCCGACTATGGGTGGTGCGATGATTATTTTGGCAGTCGTTCTAAGTACCCTGATCTGGTCAGACCTTGCTGTGAAGCAAGTGTGGATAGTCTTGTTTGTGTCCTTAGGCTTTGGTGCTATCGGTTGGGTCGATGACTACCGTAAAGTGGTGCTCTCCAACTCAGTTGGTTTAACAGCGCGTGAAAAATTACTCTGGCAAACCTTGGTTGCTGGCGCTGCGGTTGTTGTGTTGTATGTGACTGCAACAGAGCGAGCAGAGCTTGAACTGTTAATTCCATTTTTCAAAGATCTTAGTTTGTACCTCGGTTGGATGTTTATACCGTTTGCATTTCTCGTCATTGTAGGCAGTAGTAATGCCGTGAATTTAACGGATGGTTTGGATGGCTTAGCCATTTTGCCGTCCGTCATGGTTGCTGCAGGTTTGGGCCTGATTGCCTACCTGGCAGGGCATGCCATCTTTGCTGGCTACCTCGGTATACCCAACATCAAAGGTTCGGGGGAGCTCACTATTTTTTGCAGTGCCTTGGTGGGTGCGGGTCTTGGTTTTCTTTGGTTCAATACGTATCCAGCACAAGTGTTTATGGGAGATGTAGGTGCGTTGAGCATCGGAGCATCTTTAGGTGCTGTTGCGATCATGGTAAGGCAGGAATTTGTACTGTTCATTATGGGTGGCATTTTTGTTCTTGAAGCCGTATCGGTGATTTTGCAAGTGGCTTCGTTCAAAATGACCGGAAAGCGTATTTTTCGCATGGCGCCTATCCATCATCATTTCGAATTAAAGGGTTGGCCTGAGCCTCGCATAATTGTGCGTTTTTGGATCATCACTGTCATTCTTGTTTTGGTGGGTCTATCGACCCTGAAAATTCGCTAATGGATCCGCGATTACTCACAACACAGCGCGTGCTTATTGTTGGCTTTGGTGTCACAGGTGCTTCTGTGGCTAAGTTTCTTCAACTGCACCATGTCGCATTTGAAGTCGCGGATGAGTGTGATCAGGAAGCCGCCGATAAGCAAAGCGCATTGTTGGCTTGCAAGGTTCACCCTGAGTTTTCCACCGAACTGTTTAAACAGTTTGATGTGTTGGTGTTGAGCCCTGGCGTACCGCGCTCGACGCCTGCTATCGAAAGTGCGATTGCAGCAGGTGTTGATGTCATTGGTGATATCGAACTATTTGCTGGGGTTGTTGATGCGCCGGTTATTGCGGTGACAGGTTCTAATGGAAAAAGCACCGTTGTTTCTTGGATAGCGCATGCTTTACAAGGAGCCGGGATCAAAGCGATTGCCTGCGGTAACATTGGATTGCCTGCTTTGGATAGCTTGCAGCAATCAGCGGATGTCTATGTTCTAGAGTTGTCCAGCTATCAGTTGGAATCAACTCGTTCATTAAAACCGTTGGCAGCTGCTGTGCTCAATATTAGTGACGATCACTTGGATCGTTACACTGATATTGATCATTACGCGGCGGTGAAGAGAACCTTGCTAGCGCATGCTAAGTATTGTGTCGTGAATCAGGATGACAGCCGAACTTGGCCCATCGATGGTGAGCTAATCAGCGGGCAGTGTGAGCGGTTGACTTTGTCCAGCGAACCTGACGAAAAAAGCCGCTGGCATCGCACGATAAAAGGCGATCAGACGTGGTTGTGTGATGAGCACTATGCATTTCTTGATCAGAGTGAATTAGCTTTGCCAGGAGATCACAATGCAGCAAATGCGTTGGCGGTTCTTGCACTGATTGAACCGTTGCAAGTACCTTTCACAGCATTAAAAAAAGGCCTTCTGGGCTTTGCAGGTTTGCCTCACCGAAGCGAATATTTGGGTGAGAAGGCAGGTGTTCGTTGGTACAACGATTCCAAGGGTACAAACATTGATGCGTGCAGTAAGGCAATAAAAGCCATGCCGGGCGCGGTCATTCTTATCGCGGGTGGAATTTCAAAAGGAGCTGACTTTAGCGCCATGCGTAGCGTCGTTGAGAAGCACGTTAAATTGCTGATATTGATTGGGCGCGATCGAGCTCAAATCAGTAGTCAACTAAACGGATCAACAATGATCGTTATGGCTGAGCAGCTGCGAGACGCAGTTGCCTCTGCCCACGCACACGCCATCGCCGGAGATGTTGTTCTTTTGTCACCGGCGTGCTCAAGTTTCGATATGTTTCGAAACTTTGAAGATCGTGGAGAGCAGTTTGCAGCCCGCGTTGAAGAGGTGCTCGCCGCATGAGCACTTTAGTATCAAAAGTAGCAACGAGCCGCTCTCCCATTTCTATGCAGTTGGCAAGCCCGGTGTCTAGTTATAAATTTTCTGACCATGCGTTGCTGGTATCCATATTGGTGCTCGGTTTGTTCGGTGCAGCCATGATTGGTTCTGCATCTATGGCATTTGCTGCTGAAAACTACGGCAACCCGTTTTTCTTTTTAACTCGCCAGTTATTCTTTTTAGGCATTGGTTGTTTCTTTGGTGTGCTGACATTTCGTCTGCCACTCGCTGTTTGGGAGAAGTACGGGCCGCACCTCATCATTACGTCTTTGGTATTCCTACTGTTGGTGCTCATACCCGGAATAGGCAAGGAAGTTAACGGCAGTCGCCGTTGGATTGATGTCGGTCTATTTACGATTCAGGTATCCGAAACCGTCAAACTGTTCGTTATTGTTTATTTAGCTGGCTACCTTGTGCGTCGCGGGTATTTAGTGCAAACCACATTTGGTGGTTTTTTCAGACCACTGGCACTTATTTGTGTTGCAGGTGGTTTGCTGCTGGTAGAGCCTGATTTTGGCGCAGCTTTCGTCATAGTGACTACAGCTGTCATTATGCTGTTGGTTGCTGGTGTTCGATTTAGCCAGTTCTTGGCCATTGCTGCTGCACTGGGTAGTGTGGGTTCCATACTTATCCTGACATCACCGTATCGACTACGACGATTTGCAAGCTTTTTGAATCCCTTCGATGATCCATTCGGGGCAGGTTTTCAGTTAACTCAATCGTTAATTGCAATTGGCAGCGGTGGTTTGACGGGCACAGGCTTTGGCAGCAGTGTGCAAAAGCTATTTTATTTGCCAGAAGCCCACACAGATTTCCTCTTTGCAGTTTTATGTGAAGAGCTTGGAATGCTCGGTGCGTTGTTCTTGATATCGCTCTACTGCTTTATTGTATGGCGTTGCTTTCGTTTGGCAAAAATTGCAGATGAGCAAGGCAATCGCTTCGCAGGTTTTGTGGCGTTAGGCATTGGCTCTTGGATTGGTTTGCAATCATTTATCAACATGGGTGTGAATTTGGGTATTTTGCCAACCAAAGGAATCACACTGCCATTGATGAGTTACGGCGGCAGTAGTGCCGTGGTGTTTGCGATTACGTTTAGCTTATTGCTAAGAGTTGAGTGGGAGTTGCGGCAAAATGCTCATCTGGCATTGCATGCTCGTGAATCCAAAACAACTGGAGGTGTCTCATGATGCATCCCGTTGTTATAGCGGCAGGCGGCACGGGTGGGCATGTCATACCCGCACTAGCCGTGGTCGATGAATTGCGACGACGAGATATTCCCGTCGTTTGGTTGGGTACTAAAGCGGGTTTAGAAGCGCGGCTTGTGCCTGCGGCTGGTATTGATATCCGTTGGATTTCTGTTGCCGGATTACGCGGTAAAAATATCGTAGAAACCCTTGTTGGTCCTTTTAAGCTGTTGCGCTCTTGTTTTCAAAGTGTGCGGCTGATTTACACGCTCAAACCACGTGCTGTGTTGGGTATGGGCGGATTTGTCTCAGGTCCTGTCGGTGTTGCAGCCTTGTTGCTGCGAAAACCGTTAGTGCTTCACGAGCAAAATGCTGTGGCTGGTATGACTAATCGTCTGCTCAGCGGGTTAGCAACTCGTGTATTCGCTGCTTGGCCCGGTGCCTTCAATAAGCGTGTTGACGTTACGGTCGTCGGTAATCCTGTTAGTTCACACATTGCTCAATTGGCCTTGGAGGCTGTTGAGCAGGCATCGCCAGTAAATGACCCGCTGAAAATTCTTATTGTTGGTGGCAGTCGTGGCGCACGCGCATTGAATGAAATCGTGCCGCTTGCCATCAGCGAGCTGAACGAGCCTGTGCATGTTCATCATCAAGCCGGTATGCAAGATGGCGATGCCGTGCGTGGTCGCTATGCCAATGCGCCAAAAGTGACGTATGAAGTCAGTGATTTTATTGATGACATGGCGGAAGCGTATAGCCGGGCTGATCTTGTTATTTGTCGAAGTGGCGCTATGACCGTTACTGAACTCAGTGCGCTAGGCATACCCAGCATATTAGTGCCGTTTCCGTATGCGGTTGACGATCATCAAACTAAAAATGCTGAGCATTTGTCCATTGTAGGAGCTGCTGTGTTGCTACCTCAAGACTCGCTAACACCCGCATCACTTGCAGAGATAATTAAACCCTTGCTTACTGATCGATCGGCATTAAGCCAAATGAGTACGGCGGCTCGCAGCTGCTTCATGCCTTCAGCTGCACTGGTTGTGGCTAACGCACTCGAAGAGGTGTCCAGCTAATGGTTGTCGATATCTCCCCGGTTGTTAAAGGCCAGATGCGTCGTGTTCGTGCCATGCATTTTATCGGTATCGGCGGTGTCGGTATGGGTGGTATTGCTGAAGTCATGCATCACTTAGGGTTTCGTGTCAGCGGGTCTGACTTAGGCAGCAATCCATTGACGAAGCGTCTTCAAGGTTTGGGTGTCGTTGTTAAGCAAGGTCACTCGGCCGAGCATGTAGAAGATGCTGATGTTGTGGTGATCTCAACAGCTGTGCCAGAAGATAATCCTGAGTTAGTGCGTGCTCGCGAACTACGCGTACCGGTTGTACGACG
The DNA here is from genome assembly GCA_937991945.1 of uncultured Granulosicoccus sp. Classification (GTDB taxonomy): domain Bacteria; phylum Pseudomonadota; class Gammaproteobacteria; order Granulosicoccales; family Granulosicoccaceae; genus Granulosicoccus. The sequence goes on along the minus strand of CALKLO010000005.1, from coordinate 19,453 downwards.
GGCGGAGATGTTGGCTGAGCTCATGCGTTTTCAACAAGGCATTGCCGTGGCCGGTACTCACGGGAAAACAACGACAACCAGTTTAGTGGCCAGTCTGTTGACTGAAGGTGGCATGGATCCCACGTATGTCATCGGTGGTCGGTTGAATAGTTCTTCCGCCAATGCCTACCTCGGGCAGTCTGAATGGTTGGTCGCAGAAGCTGACGAAAGTGATGCATCATTTTTGTACTTGCAGCCAGTCATGTCCATCGTTACCAATATCGATGCTGATCACCTGTCTACATACGACGGTGACTTTGAGAAACTCAAACAAACATTTGTTGATTTCCTCATGCACTTGCCGTTCTACGGATTGGCAATTGTGTGTATCGATGATGAGCATATCCGCGACGTGTTACCACGAGTCGGTCGGCCGGTAAGAACCTACGGGTTCGATGAAGCCGCTGATGTGCGGGCGCTCAATGTTCGACAAGAAGGCATGCGAATGTATTTCGATGTGTGCATCGATGATGGGGGTGATGTAAGAAGTGAGATTCGTGATATCGCGCTGAACATGCCTGGTCGTCACAATGTGCTCAATGCACTAGCTGCCATTACTGTGGCGCTTGAATTGGGTGTGTCTGTAAAATCCAGCAAGCGAGCGTTATCGCGTTTTGCTGGAGTAGGGCGACGTGCGCAAGCACATGGTCAGTTGTATTTTGACGGTGGCTCAGCGGAATTATTGGACGACTACGGTCATCATCCGACGGAAGTCGCTGCAACGCTCAAAGCCATTCGTGGTGGTTGGCCAGACCGTCGTATGGTTGTTATCTTTCAACCGCATCGTTTCACACGTACTCGCGATCTATTCGAAGATTTTGCAGAAGCATTGTCCTTAACGGATGTTCTGCTGCTTAGTGAAGTGTATGCCGCCGGTGAAGAACACATCACAGGTGCTGATGGTCGTGCGCTTGCGCGAGCTATCCGTAATCGTGGCGCTGTTGAGCCGATCTTTGTTGAAAATATCAACGATACGCCAGACGCTCTTGCACGCATTATTCAAGACGGCGATATTGTGCTCACATTAGGTGCGGGTACGGTTGGTGGGCTTGCAAACACGCTGCCTGAGCGCTTTGCTAAAAGTCGTCTTTCATTAGTGGAGGCTCAGAATGAGTGAGTCTTTGTTTACTATTCGTAGTTTTAAGCCTGAGCGTTTCGGTAAAGTTGCCGTCGTCATGGGGGGCTGGTCTGCTGAGCGAGAAGTCTCGCTAATGAGCGGGCAACAAGTGTTTGATTCCTTAACATCCGCAGGCGTCGATGCTCACGCGATGGATGCGGGTAGTGATATCGCCAACGTATTGGTTGAAGGCGGTTTCGACCGTGCATTTTTGATTCTTCATGGTCGTGGTGGGGAAGATGGCACCTTGCAAGGTGCGTTAGAATTAGCAGGTATTCCCTACACGGGAACAGGCGTTCTTGGTTCAGCCCTTTGCATGGATAAATGGCGAGCTAAAGGCTTGGCATCGTTAGCAGGAGTCACAACTCCAGTTGCCGAGGTGGTGTTCAGCTTAGAAGATGCAAAAACAGCTGCCAATGCAATTGGCTATCCGGTTGTTGTAAAGCCAACGCTTGAAGGTTCGAGCATTGGCGTCACCCTACTTGATGATGAAAAACAACTCCCTGATGCCTTCAATGACGCAAGGCGTTATGGTCCGGTGTTGATTGAGCAAAAAATGACTGGGCTTGAATTAGCGGCCACGGTTATTGGTGACACCGTGCTGCCACTGGTCAGCATGAAGCCAGCAACGGGTTTTTACGACTACCAAGCGAAGTATTTCGCCGACGATACTGTTTATCAATGCCCAGTAGATCTTCCAGCGGATGTACTTGCTAAAATTGAGGACATGGCATTGCAAGTGTTTTCAGCGTTGGATTGCCGCACATGGGCAAGAGTCGATTTCATGCTGAATGATCAAGGCGAGCCGCATTTCATCGAATGCAATACAGCCCCTGGTATGACTAGTCATAGTCTGGTGCCGATTGCGGCGCGCCAAGCAGGTGTGGATTTCGAAACGGTGTGTATGCAAATTTTGTCAGGTACTTTGAGCGCTGAGGAGTTGGCTGCATGAGTACCACCACAGAACAGCTCTTAGGAAGCGGACCGGTGTTGCCTTTGGCTGCACCTCGCGTATCCTTGTCGACGCGCTGGAGTGTGGGAGCAATAGGGTTAATTTTATTATTAATCTTGTGTGTTTTTGGTTCCCGTTTAGCGCAAGATCCTGATCGTTTCCCTGTCACCAATGTGGACATACTGGGTACTGTCGATTATGAAGATCGAGATGCGTTAATTGGTGTTGTTAAAAAGTACACGGGTGCAGGATTCTATAGTTTGGATATCGATAGTGTGAGACGTGCAGTCGATGATCTGCCTTGGGTTGCTCATGCACGCGTGAGTCGTGTTTGGCCATCGAGAATTGAAGTTCATGTTGAAGAACACGAACCCACGGCTCGATGGAATGACGATAGTTTGATCAGTAAGCGACTAGAGCTATTCACACCACCTCAATTGTTGTTGAATAACCCACGTTACACGGAATGGAATGAGGTGTTTAGCACGTTACCTTTGGTCTCCGGATCGCCTGGGCGGCATACCGTTTTACTTGACACGTTCAGGGATTATGATGCAAGGCTTGCACGCTTCAATGTCTCCATCGACGTGCTTCGGGAAGACAAGCGCGGTTCGCAAACGCTTGAGCTGTCCGACCAGGTGACAGTCAAGCTGGGATATGAAAATAGAGACCTTCGCTTAAGCCGATTTCTTGATGTGTTTGCTCAATTAGGAGATGGGTCAGCAACGTCCACAAATGCTGGAGATTCGCGCGGTCCAACAACGTTTGATATGCGCTACAGCAATGGATTTGCGCTTGGAGGATACGGACGAAGAAGTGTTGCGGCGCAGCTGGGAATCCAGTCACCGCAATCAGGGCCAGTGCAATGAGAAAAGAATCCTAATGGTGTCTACGCCAGAAAAACAAATGGTCGTCGGTCTCGACATCGGGACGTCCAAGATCGTGGCCTTAGTGGCAGAAGTTGATGAAGATGGTGAGCTATCGCTTATCGCTTTGGGAACGCATCCTTCGCAAGGTTTGAAGAAGGGCGTTGTTATCAACATCGATGCTACGGTTCATGCCATAAGTAAGGCTGTTGAAGAAGCCGAACGCATGGCTGATGTGCAAATACGTTCGGTGTTTGCAGGCATCGCTGGGTCACATATAAAGAGCCTTAATTCCCACGGTATTGTGGCCATTAAAAACTCTGAAGTAGAACAAGACGATGTTGATCGTGTCGTCGATGCAGCTAAGGCTGTTGCCATTCCGGCTGATCAAAGAATTTTGCATGTTTTACCGCAAGAATTTATCATTGATAGCCAAGATGGAATTCATCAACCAGTCGGTATGTCTGGTGTTAGATTGGAGGCTAAAGTACACCTTGTTACAGGTTCCATCAGCGCCGCACAAAACATCGCAAAGTGCATTCAACGCTGTAATCTTGAGGTAGAAGATGTCATCCTTGAACAACTGGCTTCGAGTCACTCTGTATTAACGGATGACGAAAGAGATTTAGGTGTTTTATTGGTTGACATGGGAGGCGGTACAACAGACATTGCAATCTTCACAGAAGGTGCAATTAGACATACTGCAGTCATCCCTATAGCCGGTGATCAAGTAACGAACGATATAGCAGTGGCATTCAGAACGCCGACGCAGTTTGCTGAAGAAATAAAAGTTAAATACGCATGTGCATTGCGCCAATTAGCAAGCCCAGACGATATGATTGAGGTACCAGGTGTTGGTGATCGCAATGCACGTCGTTTAGCTAGGCAAACATTGGCTGAGGTCGTAGAGCCTCGGTATGAAGAATTGTTGGGATTAGTTCAGGGAGAACTAAGACGAAGTGGATTTGAGGACGCCTGTGCAGCCGGTGTAGTTCTAACTGGTGGTACTTCAAAAATGGAAGGCGTAGTAGAGCTGGCCGAGGAGATTTTTCATATGCCAGTGAGATTAGGAGTACCGCAGCATGTAAACGGTTTGTCAGAGATGGCTAAAAACCCGATTCATGCCACAGGTGTTGGATTGCTGCTTTATGGGCAACGTAGTCGTAGTAACCCACGTAGTGAGCCAGTGGACACACGCTCAAAGAAAGGCATGTTCACGTTGTTGACTGAGTGGATCAGAAAGAATTTTTAAGTAGTGAACCGGGAGCGACAACGGCGCATAAGATGCCGATCGCAAAGAGAACGTACGACTCAAGTAACTAGATTAGGAGAAAAACATAATGTTTGAACTCGTTGACTCAATCAATGATTCACCCGTCATCAAATTAATCGGTGTTGGCGGCGGCGGAAGCAACGCTGTACAACACATGGTGTCATCAGGTATCGAAGGCGTGGATTTCATCTGCGCTAACACTGATGCTCAAGCGCTGAAGAATATGGACGCGCAAACTGTTTTACATATCGGCCAGAGCATCACAAAAGGATTAGGCGCGGGTGCAAACCCTGAGATCGGTCGTCAAGCGGCTATGGAAGATCGCGAGCGCATCCAAGATCTCATCCAAGGCACAGATATGCTGTTCATCACAGCCGGCATGGGCGGTGGTACTGGAACAGGTGCTATTCCTGTTGTGGCTCAGATTGCCCGTGAAATGGGTGTGCTGACAGTGGCCGTTGTCACTAAGCCATTTCCTTTCGAAGGCAACAAGCGTATGCGTACTGCTGAAGCAGGTATCGAAGAGCTTCGTGGGCACGTTGATTCACTGATCACAATTCCTAACGAGAAGCTTCTGTCTGTATTGGGCAAGAACATCAGCTTGTTGGATGCTTTCAAAGCAGCCAATGACGTTCTTCGTGGCGCTGTTCAGGGTATCGCTGAACTCATCACTAACCCTGGCCTAATCAACGTCGATTTCGCTGACGTGCGTACGGTCATGAGTGAAATGGGTCTCGCTATGATGGGTTCTGGCGTTGGTCGTGGTGACGAGCGTGCAACAGAAGCTGCTGAAATGGCAATTTCTAGCCCGCTCCTAGAAGATATCGATTTAGCGGGTGCTCGCGGTATTCTCGTTAACATCACAGCTGGCCTAGATATGGCTATCGGTGAGTTCGAAGAAGTGGGTAACGTGGTTCGCGCTTTTGCCGCTGACGACGCGACAGTCGTTGTTGGTACTGCTATCGACGAAGCCTTGGAAGGTGAACTACGAGTCACTGTCGTTGCAACGGGCCTAGGTCAGCACCAGCAGGCTCACCAATTGCGCTCTGTGCAAACAGCGGTTCAAAGTCGTGCAGTAGCTGCCAGTGGTGGATCCCCTTACAGCCAACACACAGGTCGTGCTGATACAAGTGGTGCTCGTCCAACAGCGCCGGCTGCTTCTCCTTATGCAAATTATGACAAGCCATCGGTTGTTCGAAAGAGCGCTAGAGGGTCTGCTCAAGGAACAGGTCCTACGACAGACGGTCACGATGTGGAATACCTTGATATTCCTGCATTTTTACGCCGTCAAGCTGACTGAAATGTGTATTACACCTGCTAAAGAATAAAGCAGGGAGTCGTATTATCCAGTAAAATCCGGTTTTGGTAGGAAGCGCCTTCGACGGCGCTTCCTTACTTTGCTTAATTTCGCCTGATGTGCTGACGCTAAGTGAGCGTGTCAATGCGGGTTAGCTTTTTTTGCTGATTTGTAAAATAGTCGATTGTGACCGCTGAAAAAGTGGCCAGAACTGCTATATACAGGTACAGGCAAGCTTTCCCGGTTGCAGCAGGATTTTATTGTGATACGACAAAGAACACTAAAAAATTCAATTCGTGCAACAGGCGTTGGCCTGCACACGGGTAAAAAGATATACCTGACATTGAGCCCGGCGCCCATAAACGCCGGCATTGTTTTTCGACGCACAGATGTTAGTCCTGCAGCCATTATCCCTAATGATCCGCTAGGCGTTAGAAATACAGAACTCGCCACCTCTTTATATAATGAAGCCGGTGTACGAGTATCCACTATCGAACATCTCATGGCAGCGCTAGCTGGATTGGGTATCGACAACTGCTTCGTCGATGTCAGTGCAGAAGAAGTGCCCATTATGGACGGTAGTGCAGCACCCTTCGTTTTCCTTGTTCAATCAGCAGGAATACTGGAGCAGGGTGCAGCGAAGCGTTTTATTCGCATCAAAAAACCTATCGAAGTTCAAGTTGGTGATAAATGGGCCAAATTTGAACCTTTCAACGGTTTCAAAGTGAAGTTCACCATTGATTTCAAGCATCCGGTTTTCCGTAGCGACACCAAAACTGCCGAAGTCGATTTCTCCACGACGTCATTTGTTCGTGAAATCAGCCGAGCTCGAACCTTTGGGTTCATGAAAGACATCGAGGAATTGCGTAAGCGTGATCTCGTCTTGGGTGGCAGCATGGACAACGCCATCGTCATTGACGAGTACCGTGTCCTTAACGAAGACGGTTTGCGGTACAAAGATGAATTTGTACGGCACAAAATTCTGGATGCTATTGGCGACCTCTATTTGCTAGGTCGTAGCATTATTGGTTCTTTCGATGGTTATAAATCTGGCCATGAGCTCAACAATTTGCTGGTGCGAGAGCTACTCAATCAGCCCAATAGCTGGGAAGAAGTGGTCTTCGAAGGCAGCAATGAGGACATTTCGCCTATCTCCTACGTACAGCCTGCTGAAGCCGTAGGCTAGTTACTCGCGAAGTTTTGCGGCGAGTTTAAGCAGTTCCTGGCGTAATCTTTCGCCAGAATTACTCATATTGGTTCCCCGACCTTCGTTAGCCTCATTGGTTGTCGACGAGGCAAGTGCGCTTATTGAAGCGGCTGATTTTGCGCTAAGACGATTGTGATCACGGCGGATGACCCGCGGCTCCCTTATCACCGGCGGCGACACATGCCAACTTATGGTGTGTACATCCAGTTTTTCTGCTCGTAGCGCTTGAACCAATTGGCGCTCACCAAAGCGTAATTTGGCGATCCAAGCAGCACTGTCAACAGTGACCCGAAGGCGTCCGCCCTCAATCCGGCAAAATTCGATGTGTGCGGCGCTTGAGGCTGGCACAATCCGTGAAATCACTTCCTGTATGCGACTGTTCTGTTGCATCGCTGTGCGAGCCTGTGCAGTGATCAGTGTGTTAAATGACTTCATGGTTCGGTTGCGTGTTTGGTTTCGTCAGCCTCGATTTGGCGACAAGTTCGGCTTGCAAAGTAGCAGGTCATCCCTATCTTGCGTCAATTCAGGTATGCAAATGTCTATTTTAAAGGGTGATTGCTCTTTGAGGCGAGATTTGAGCTTTACGGGCATTGTTCGTTGGCAGAAGACGCCGTAAAAGGCGGGTTAAATGCCATAATAAGGGGATTGTGCTGTTTAACAGCATTCACGAAATTTCGTCGACCGATTGACGTCGGTGATCAACTGCAGCTCACGCTGCCATTAAGGTCTGTATTCATGCTAGCTAAACTGGTCAAGAAAGTCTTCGGCAGTAGCAACGACCGCATCGTCAAGCGTCTTGGTAAAGACGTCGATGCGATTAATGCACTGGAGGCCGGGCTTCAGTCTTTGTCGGATCAAGATTTGGCAGCCAAGACGGTAGAGTTTCGCGAGCGCCTAAGTTCGGGTGTGACGCTTGATTCGTTGCTACCTGAAGCCTTCGCAGTCGCCAGAGAGGCGGGTAAGCGGGCTATGAGCATGCGGCATTTTGATGTGCAGCTCATTGGCGGCATGGTGCTCAACAACGGCAAAATCGCAGAGATGCGAACGGGTGAGGGTAAGACCTTGGTCGCAACCGCTGCGGTGTATCTGAACGCACTGAGCGGTGAGGGTGTGCATGTCATTACCGTCAACGATTACCTCGCACAGCGAGATGCCGAGTGGATGTCCAAACTCTACGGCTTCTTGGGTATGAGCGTGGGCGTTATCGTTGGTGGATTACCCACTGATGAACGCCGTGCAGCTTACGCATGCGACATTACCTACGGTACTAACAACGAATTTGGTTTTGACTACTTGCGCGATAACATGGCGCATAACCCTGAGCAACGCGTTCAACGCGGGCTTAACTTTGCCATCATCGATGAAGTCGATTCCATCCTCATTGATGAGGCGCGTACGCCACTTATTATTTCAGGTCCTGCTGATGGCGATAGCGAGCTATACGGTAAATTAAACTTGGTTGTTCCCAAGCTCACACGCCAGCAAGGCGAAGAAGGTGAAGAGGGCGAGGGCGATTACTCAGTCGATGAAAAAGGTAAGCAAGTTCACCTAACTGAAGACGGTATGGAGAACGTAGAAGCCATTCTCATCGAGCATGATATTTTGTCCGGCGAAGGCATGCTGTACGACTCTTCAAATATCGCCGTACTACATCATCTGAATGCCGCGTTGCGCGCGCACACCTTATTCCAAAAAGACGTTGACTACATTGTCAGTAACGATGAAATTGTCATTGTTGACGAATTTACAGGCCGAACGATGCCTGGGCGACGTTGGTCTGAAGGACTTCATCAAGCGGTTGAAGCCAAAGAAGGCGTCACCATACAGCGTGAAAATCAGACCCTAGCGTCTATCACCTTCCAGAACTATTTCAGACTGTACGAAAAGCTATCGGGTATGACCGGTACGGCAGATACCGAAGCTTTCGAATTTAAGTCTATTTACAATCTTGAAGTGGTTGTCATACCCACTCATCGTTCTATGGTTCGTGATGACAAGGCTGACCTTGTCTTCCTGACACAGAATGAAAAATACGACGCCATCATTGACGATATCGAAGATTGTTCGTCGCGGACTCAACCTGTACTTGTGGGTACGACGTCAATCGAGACGTCCGAGTATTTGTCCGGACTACTAAAGAAAAAAGGCATCCATCACGAAGTACTCAACGCCAAGCAACACGAGCGTGAAGCCAACATTATCGAAAACGCAGGTCAGCCGGGTGCTGTGACTATTGCGACTAACATGGCTGGACGAGGTACCGATATCGTACTCGGTGGTAGCTTAGAGGCGGAGCTTTCCGCGCTGCAAGTCGATGGCGCAGAAGTCCCCGCGGACGACCCTAGAGTCGTTGCACTCAAAGCAGATTGGCAAGTCCGGCACGACAACGTACTGCAGGCTGGCGGTTTGCACATCATTGGTACCGAGCGTCATGAATCACGCCGTATCGATAACCAGCTTCGGGGGCGCTCAGGTCGTCAAGGTGATACAGGCTCCACGCGTTTCTACTTATCTCTAGAAGACAGCTTGATGCGTATCTTTGCCAGTGATCGAGTCAGCAACTTGATGCAAAAGCTTGGTATGGAAGAGGGCGAAGCTATCGAGCATCCTTGGGTAACCAAGGCTATCGAGAATGCTCAACGCAAAGTGGAAGGGCATAACTTTGATATGCGTAAAAACTTGCTTGAGTACGATGACGTTGCTAATGACCAACGTAAAGTTGTGTACGAGCAGCGTAATGAATTGATGGAATCAGAAAACATGCGTGACATTGTCGATGACCTGCGAGAGGAGGTTGTTCCTGATGTTATCGATCAATTTATTCCACAGGGTTCGCTGGAAGAGGCGTGGGATCTTGATAGCTTGCAAACTGAGCTTCGAACTTTAACGAACCAAGACTTCGATGTAAAAGCGTGGTTAGAAGAGACGCCAGATTTACCTGAAGAAGATATCAGCAAGCGAATTCTTGAAGAGCTCAATGAGGCTTACGACAAGAAGGAAGAAGCAGCAGGTGCGGAAGGTCTTCGCAACTTTGAGCGATACGTTGCGCTACAAGCGTTGGACGAAAGCTGGAAAGAGCATCTTGCTGGTATGGACTACCTACGCCAGAGTGTCGGGCTACGTGGTTACGCACAGAAAAACCCAAAACAAGAATACAAGCGTGAGGCTTTTGAGCTTTTCGGAACCATGCTAGGCGAATACAAAGCCCAAGTTGTTGGTGTCCTGAGTAAGGTTCAAGTCAGAAGTGCTGATCAAGTCGAAGAAGCTAAAGCACAAGCAGAGGCTCAAGCGGCGCAGCAACAAATCACGGATGTAAGCTACGAGCACAAAGAAGTTGCCAGCGTACTCTCTGATGATTCACAAGCGAGTGCAGGTTCTGACCAGGCAGCGGTTGCAGCAGCAGCGGCTGCGCGTGGTGCTGCACGTCAACCGGCTCAAGATGCCGCACCAACTCAGCCAGTTCGTCGTGACATGCCTAAGGTGGGTCGAAATGAGCCTTGTCCGTGTGGCTCTGGTAAGAAATTTAAGGCTTGCCACGGGAAGCTGAATTAAGTGGCAGTAAACCTACATTTTTCTCCTGTTATTGCGGTAGCAGGAGTTGAACTGGTCACCTTGAGTGCAGGCATAAAGAGTGACAATACGCCTGATCTTGTTGTTGCAAAATTAACCAAGAAGGCAACAACGGCTGCCGTTTTTACCCAAAGTGCTTTCGCTGCTGCGCCTGTGACTTTGTGTCGTAAACACATGAGTGCTAATGCCGGTCAAGTACAGGCCTTGCTCATTAATTCGGGTAACGCCAATGCGGGCACTGGCGATGCGGGATTAGCAATGGCTCTAGGGCATTGCGAAGCGCTAGCTGCCGAATTATCAATCCCTGTGCATTCAGTGTTGCCGTTTTCAACTGGTGTCATAGGGCAGTTGTTACCCGATGACACTATGAAGCAAGGTATTGCAGACGCAGCCACGGCGCTCGCTGATAACCGTTGCTCATCAACATCTCATTGGCAAAATGCTGCTACTGGCATCATGACGACAGACACTCAACCGAAAATCACTTCAGAGCAGGTGAGTGTTGACGATGCGATGGTGACCATCACTGGTATGGCTAAGGGTGCAGGAATGATCCAACCCAACATGGCAACCATGCTCAGTTATGTCTTCACAGACGCGGCCGTAAAAACCGATCATTTAGATCAGCTGCTGCGCGATGCAGTTGGTGTGTCTTTCAATTCGATTACGGTCGACAGTGACACGTCCACCAACGATTCCTTAGTGTTGATTGCAACCGGTGAAGGCCCAACCTTAGATCCTGAGCATCCACAGTGGAATGCCTTCAAGGCGTCTATAACCCAAGTGTGTTTGGAGTTAGCGCAAGGCATTATTCGTGATGCAGAAGGCGTGACAAAATTTATCACCGTGACGATCATTGGCGGACGTGATGTCGCTGAATGCAAAAATGTTGGTTACGCAATAGCCAATTCACCGTTGGTTAAAACGGCTATGTTTGCAAGCGATGCGAATGTGGGAAGACTTCTCATGGCCATTGGTAAAGCCGATGTGGACGCTCTAGATGCCTCTTTAGTCACCGTAAGCTTAGGTGATGTTATTGCGTTTGAAAAAGCCGGTATTGCGCCAGGCTATACCGAAGAGCGCGGTGCGGCGGTAATGGCAAACGATGAAATTGTTGTGACGGTTGATCTTGCTCGTGGCGACTCATCAGCCTCCATCTATACCAGTGATTTATCACACGACTACGTAAGTATTAACGCTGACTATCGATCCTAATGAAAGAGGTCGAAGTGGTAGCAGGCGTTATTTTTAACCCTGCTAAAACGAGTGTGTTGGTAGCACTGCGTAAACCTGAGCAACATCAAGGTGGTCGTTGGGAGTTCCCTGGGGGAAAACTTGATGAGGGTGAAAGCCTAGCAACCGGGTTAGCGCGAGAGCTGCTAGAGGAAATCGGCATCACGGTTAAGGCTTGTGAGCCTCGGACTATTATTGAGCACAGTTACCCCGATAAACGAGTGCGATTGCACTTCTGGGATGTCACAGATTTTGCGGGTAATCCTAATGGGTGTGAAGGGCAGGAACTTCGTTGGGTTCGCTTAGAGGAACTGGGCGATCTTCAATTCCCTGATGCTAACCAAGCGATCGTTGACGCATTGGTAGCCGCGGCGTAGCTTACGCCTCTATCGCTTAGCCAGCGTTAAGAATGACTCATGCAGAGTTTGCACTTGCGCGTAGGTGTTCTCTATAGTGCCTGTGTTGTCGATAACGTCATTAGCAATTTTCAAACGATCCTCACGACTCGCTTGTGCTGCAAGAATAGCTTCAGCCTCTGTCTTGTTGGACTCGTCACGCGCCAACAAGCGGCTTAGTTGGGTACTCTGCGGGACGTCCACAACCACAATACGATCAAACCGGTCTTGCTGGCTGGTTTCAATGAGTAGTGGAACCGCGTAAATTACATACGGATGATTGTTCTTGCGAGCCGCTTCTATCCGTTCGCCAGACAGCTCTCTGATGAGAGGGTGCAAGGTGTTGTCTAAAAATGTTCTGTCCGAAGGGTTGGCAAATACAATGCGGCGCAATGCGGCCCTGTCTAACTCACCATTGGGCGTTAGTATGGCGGTTGTGAAGTAGCGTGTTAATGCATGGAGACCTGTTGAGCCAGGTTTGACTACTTCACGCGCTAGTACATCCGCATCGATAATCGGAACACCGAGTGTTTCGAAGTGATCGGATACCAATGTTTTACCGCTGGCGATGCCACCGGTTAATCCTATTAGTAGCATAGGAGGGTTGAGTTAGCTTAAAAGGCTATAGTACCAGCTGCTCATTGAATCACCCCAGAGCATAGCAATCCAGCCAGCGGCAGCTAAAAATGGACCAAACGGCATGGGTATGTTTCTATCGCGGCCAGTGATGCTAATAATGGCTACACCAACAACGGCTCCCACTAAGGACGATAACAATATAACGACCGGCAGTGCCTGCCAACCCAATAGTGCGCCAATGGCAGCCAGTAGCTTGAAGTCGCCGTAGCCCATACCCTCTTTGCCTGTTATCAGCTTGAAGGCTTGGTAGACACACCACAGGACCATATAACCGGCGGCTGCACCAATAACCGACGCATTGATATCGACAAAAACAGGTATTAAGGCTGCTAGAAGCCCCATCCACATGAGTGGAAGCGTGAGAGTGTCTGGTAACAGTTGGTGATCAAAATCGATCATGGTCATGGATACCAAAAACCAAGTGGTCACGATACCTAGCACGGCTTGTGGTGTCGGGCCAAACTGCCAAGCAACAACCAAGGACAGCATCATCGTGACAAATTCAACGATAGGATACCGGGCAGAAATAGGTGTTTTACAGTTAGCGCACTTGCCTCTAAGCACCGCATAGCTAACGATGGGAATATTTTGTATCGCGGTTATTTCGTGATTGCACGAAGGGCATCGCGAACGTGGCACAGCAAGGTTAAATACATCGGGCTCAGTATCGGATTGCTCCGACTCTGTGTCTGCCGAGGTGCTGAACTCTTCCAAGCCTTCGCGCCAGTCGCGTTCCATCATGATTGGCAAGCGATGAATAACAACGTTCAGGAAGCTACCAACCAATAGGCTGACAAGCGCAACAATGCCGTAGAAGAATGCAGCATTTTGCGAAAATAGATCGAGTAGTGTCATGCCGTTAGTATGGGGGCAATAGTCGGCAAGCGCAAAGCGCTTGCCGAGGTCTGGCGTAAATTATAGTGGTTGCGACGTTACTTAGAACGCATCGCCCATTTTGAAGATCGGTAAGTACATGCCGACAACCAAGCCACCGATGACAACACCCAAGAAGGCCATGATCATCGGTTCCATGAGTGAGGTCATTGCATCAACGGCGTTGTCGACTTCTTCTTCGTAGTAGTCAGCAACTTTTGAGAGCATGTCATCTATGGAACCTGACTCCTCGCCAATGGATACCATTTGCACCACCATGTTAGAGAAAAGTCCAGAGCTTTGAATGGACACCGTCAAGCGTTGACCCGTCGCCGCCTCGTCTTTCATTTTATGAATCGCTTTTTCAAACACACTGTTTCCTGCTACACCCGCAACCGATTCCATCGCTTCAACCAATGGTACGCCAGCTTTTGACATCGTAGAAAGTGTGCGTGAAAAACGGGCGGTCGCGGCTTTCACTGCTATGTCGCCAAACACGGGTGCTTTCAGTGCGAGTCTGTCCAGTAGTTCGCGGAATGGTTTTGATCGTTTTTTAAATTGAGCAAATACCCAAACGGTTCCAGCGATACCAAAAAACAGAATGTACCACCACTCCTGCATAAACTCTGAGGCATTAACGATCATCTGAGTAAACGCGGGTAGATCTCCACCCATGCCTGAGAACAAGGCTTCAAACTGAGGTACAACAAATACGAGTAATATCGCTGTAACAATCAAAGCAATGATCAATACCGCAATGGGGTAGAACATTGCCTTTTTGATTTTCTTTTTAAGAGATTCCGATTTCTCTTTATAGGATGCAATTTCTCCCAGTAAGGTCTCTAACGTACCTGACTGTTCGCCCGCTTCAGTCAAACTGCAGAACAGTTCATCAAACTGGTCGGGGTATTGCCGCAAAGCGTTTGTTAAGTTACTCCCTGATTCGACTTCGGCTTTTATTCCGTTGACCATATCTCGCATAGACTTATTGTCCATGCCATTGGCAACAATCTCAAAAGATTGAACCATTGGAACACCAGCGCCCATCATAGTGGTTAGCTGTCGAGCGAAGATGGCGATATCCGCAGCTTCGATTTTCTGTTTACCACCAAACTCTCTAGGTTTTTTACGAACCTTTGTTGGAGTGATGCCTTGGCGCCTAAGTTTGGCTTTAACCAAGTCAGCATTGGGGCTAGATATGTAGCCCTTTTGTTTTGCTCCTGCTTTGGTTTTACCTTCCCATTCAAATAGAATGGTGGTGTTTTTTACTGCTGCTGCTTTAGCCATGATCTAGTCCTTGGTTACTCGGTTGGCTTCTTCGAGTCCCATGACTCCTTGAGCAACTTTCTTCAAAGCTGACTCTCTAAGATCAGGAATTTTTTCGCGTTTAGCTTGGTGTGCTATTTCAATTGCGTTTCCGCCAGCCATGATTATCTTTCCAATCTCTTCAGAGATTTTCATCACCTGGTAGATACCGACGCGGCCTTTGTAACCGCGGTTGCATTTTGGGCAACCAACAGGCTTGTAAATTTCCAGTTCGTCGACAATGTCTTCAGAAAACCCTTCTGATATTAATATGTCCTTTGGGATTTCAGTGTCGATCACTTTGCATGAGCTGCATAGCCGTCGCCCTAAACGTTGAGCTATGATCAGCGAAACGGCAGTAGCAATATTAAACGGTGGAACACCCATGTTTATCAGGCGTGACAATGTCTGTGGAGCATCATTGGTGTGTAGCGTTGACAGAACCATGTGTCCTGTTTGTGCGGCCTTAACAGCGATGCTGGCAGTTTCCAAGTCACGTATCTCACCCACCATGATCACGTCCGGATCTTGGCGCAAGAATGACTTCAACGCTTCTGCGAACGTTAAGCCCGCTTTGGCGTTTACGTTAACCTGATTGATTCCAGCTAAGTTTATTTCCGCCGGATCCTCCGCTGTAGAGATATTAGTATCGGGCTCGTTCAGTATATTAAGACCGGTGTACAGTGAGACCGTTTTACCACTACCGGTAGGCCCAGTCACTAGGATCATGCCGTAGGGGTTAGCCAAGGCATCCATGTAGAGTTTCTTTTGCTCTGGCTCATATCCCAGCGCATCGATACCTAATTGCGCGCTGCTCGGATCAAGAATACGCATTACCGTTTTCTCGCCAAACAAAGTAGGGCAGGTGTTGACACGAAAATCAATAGCCTGTGTTTTCGATACCTTCAGCTTGATACGACCATCCTGAGGGACTCGTCGTTCAGAGATGTCCATGCGAGACATGACTTTGATACGTGCTGTAATTCTGCCTGCCATTGCCAGTGGTGGATGAGTGACCTCCTCCAGTACACCGTCAATACGAAAGCGTATACGGAATATTTTCTCGTAGGGCTCAACGTGTATATCCGATGCGCCACGCTTTATTGCATCGAGTAAAATTTTATTAACAAAACGTACTACTGGAGTCTCGTCTTCATCCGAAGGCACATCGTCATCGTCATCCTTGAGTTCTGATTCATCAACTTCTAAATCAAAATTAGAGCCCAAGCCGTCACCGATAGCATCACTTTGATCTTGTACTTTCGCTCTAAATTCGGCCAGTTTGTTTTCTTCAACAATGACCGCTTCCACGCTCAAGCCAGAAGAGAACTTATATTTATCTAAGGGCTCTGAATTTGTAGGGTCTGAGATAGCGACAAAAAGGCGTGACCCGCGCTTCGCAATGGGTACCGCATTTTGGCTTTTTAGCAGCTCTTCGTTTAGGTAATCTCTGGGCACGCTTCGGATGGACAGAGAATCCAAGTCAAAGCAGGAGAGCCCGAAGTCTGCAGCAACATATTGAGCAATAGCTTTGGCATCAACCGAACCTGTACCTACTAAGGCAGATATGAATTCGATACCCGTCTCGCGTGCTGTTGCTAAAGCCTCCTTGGCGGTCGCCTCGTCGATAAGCTCCTGATTAACAAGCTGTCGGGCAATTCCAGAGAGTGAAGAATTAGTCGTCATATATGAGTCTCACAAGAAGCACCAGGGGGTTAAGCTGGTTTAGAAGTCTATAAGGGTAAAGCGGCAGATAGACGAAGCACTTGAGAGGTATCCGTAAACGCAAGCGTTTAGCTGGACTGGTCAGACTCGAATGAGCGAATGTCAACGGTGAGTTGAGGCGCTCTGACACATAGATTATGTGTTAACAGAAGCGCTTGGCAGCGTCTGTCTTGCACGTGCCGGTGTGAGTCCAACTAAGAATGTTAGTGTTCTGATTGAATGAAGGAGTCAATATGTAGGTAGCGCCATTGAGTTCTTCTGAGTGACCTGTGAACGTAAAAGCTGCATTACTGGTGTTGATCGAAATAGTATCGATTAGGTCGGTAGTAGACATGACCTGAGCTTCCGTCATGCCTATTTCTGCCCAGCTGTTACAAGCTGAAGTATCAAATTTTACAGTGAGACAATTCTCGATTGCTCGTTTGACAGGCGTGGATGCCAGAAGGATTTCCGTAAATTTTGCACGTTTTAGATAATGACCATACATAGGGATTGCTACAGAAGCCAATATGCCAATGATAGCAATCACGATCATTAACTCAATTAACGTAAAGCCTTTCGTCTGTTTATTCACGAAAAGGGCGACCTCTCTGATTTAGAAACTAGAAAGGAGGGCTTATAAAAAGCCCTCCAAACTTAACTATTTATAATGTTGGTCTATCAATTCAGTACTAAGTCAGATAGCCAGCTTTATAACGTATTAGCAATACTTTGTGTCAGCGTTTGTGCAAGTACCACCAACAGCCCAAGTCAACGTGTTGTCATCGTTGTCGTAGTCTGGTGTTAATGTGTATGTAGCTGCATTCAAGTCAGCAGAAGCTGTCATAGTGATACGACCAGCGTTGTTGATTGCTGCGTTGTCAACATCGTCACCAACTACAACAGACAGCTGCTGTACGCCGATTTCGTCAAAAGAGTTGCATTCAGCGATGCTAGATTCAGTCTGAACACATACTTCGATACCCGTCTTGATCGGGGCTGAAGCTACTACCACTTCTGCAAAGCGAGCACGCTTAGTGTACTGCGAGTACTGAGGCACAGCTACTGCTGCCAAAATACCGATGATCGCAATAACGATCATTAATTCGATTAGTGTAAAACCTTTTTGAACTTTAACCATTTTGTTTATATCTCCGGAAAATGTAATTTTGTATTTATATCAGCGTTTTTGATTATGTAGATCAGCATGATGATCAACCTACGAAAGATGTATCGTCACAGCAGACAAATGGTTAAGTGCAGAAGGTGTGCCATTGGGAAATAAATGGCTAAAAAGTGATTATTGGCAACAAAAACAGTGATTTAACTGTTTCATGCGATAAGTGACAATTGAATTGATTCTCGAAAACTAGTGACACAAATGTCACTAGTTGACATCTGGAATGTCACTGTGATGAAAACTGTGTTGCGCCACTCGAAAGCTAAAGCGCAAAGGTAATATTTTCTGCTTTATTGACTGCAAGTAGGAAGCGATGCGTTACTCAAATGTTGCAACGTGATTGTTTTCTTACTATGCGCAGCTCATACGCTGATCACTAAAAAGCTATGTACCCGTTGAATTATTATCAATGCCGTACTGTTGTAGTCGGTATCTCAGTTGTCGGTAACTCAAGCCCAGCATTTGTGCGGCAGCCTTTCTATTCCACCGGGTTTGCATTAAGGCATTTTCAATGTTTTCACGCTCAGCACTATGCGTCGCCTTAACACTGCCGACAGGGGGGAGAGGGGTGTCGTAAATGTTACTAAGGTTACTGCTATGTGTTGTGCTCAAATTTAAGTCTTCAACCTGTATTGTGCTTGTCTCTACTAGAGCGATAGCGCGCTCCAGTATGTTTTCAAGCTCTCTAACATTACCTGGGAATGCGTAGTTGCATAGAGCTTCTTCTGCTTCACGCGAAAGCGTTATGCTTGTGGTTAACGGTTCGTTAGTTTGAATATTGCGAAGTATATGCTTTGCAATAAGTGCAATATCTGAAGCCCTGCTGCGTAAGTTGGGTGACTTTACGCAAATAACATTAAGACGATAGTACAAGTCATGCCTAAACCGACCAGAATCAACTTCAGTGCTTAAATCCTTGTGGCTTGCGCTGAGTATGCGAACATCTATTGCTACCTCTTCGCTCTCACCAACACGGCGTACTGAACGCTCTTGTATAACGCGTAGCAGTTTAACTTGCATGTTCAGCGGTAACTCTGCCACCTCATCCAGAAAAAGCGTACCGCCTTCAGCGCGCTTAAATAACCCGTCATGATCGGTATGTGCACCAGTAAAGCTGCCTTTACGGTGCCCAAACATTTCGCTTTCCATGAGCTCAGAAGGAATAGCGCCACAGTTGACCGCAATAAACGGTTTGGAGTTGCGGGCACTGTTCTCGTGTATCAAGCGTGCAATTAACTCTTTGCCTGTGCCCGACTCGCCGGTTATCCAAACGGGTGCGTTAGTGCGTGCAACCTTGGCAATCATTGAGCGAAGTTCGCGCATAGGCTCAGAGTGACCAATCAATGACTGCGCACCGACTTCATCAGATGTGCTGGTAGCTTTAGTATCTCGGCCAGATAGTGTCTCTAACGATGCGTTGGTCGTGTGAGTTTTCTGTGTGTCTAATGCTAAGAGCTCATTGTCTTGATGAGAGCCTGCTATCGGCGTAGGAGCCTGTGTTGAATGGGGGCCGTCATTGGCTGCGGCAAGAGGCTCATCTGACTTGGCGGGTATGCTGTTTTTAGCGGCTCCCGTTTCAATCGCTTGCATAACCAGTTGTCTGAGCACGTTGATATCAATGGGCTTTGATAAGAAATCAAATGCGCCATTTTTCATCGCTATTACGGCTGTATCGATGTTGCCATGTGCGGTGATCACAGCAACAGGCATGTTGGGTTTAACATGGCTAAGAAATTTAACGAAATCGACGCCGTTACCATCGGGTAGACGCATATCAGTTAAACAGACATCGAACTCATACGT
>CALKLO010000004.1 GCA_937991945.1 uncultured Granulosicoccus sp. | reverse complement strand
AATAAGCACTGAGCAAGGTTAACCAAATTCCATTGGGCTATTTTGGGTTGGTTTTGATAAGCGTATCTAGCGCCTCTATCGATTGAGCTGAAGACTTTATCCGCTTCGTATGTGTCCATAAAAGCGCACGGGCCATAATCGATTGTGTCACCACTGATGGAGCAATTATCGGTGTTCATAACACCGTGGATAAATCCCAGTGATTGCCAGTGTGCCACTAGAGAGGCCTGTGCATCAATGACCGCATTGAGTAGTGCTGCCGCTGGATTGTCGGTGCCGCTAATCTCAGGGTAGTGCCTGTCAATGACATGCGTAATTAGCTGCTCTATAGCTGCGTTGTTTTGTCTTGCCGCAAAGTACTGAAACGTACCGACTCGTATATGGCTACGGGCAACGCGGGTCAAAATAGCGCCGGGTAGAGGGCCGTTCTCGCGAAGTACTGAATCACCGGTGGTGACTGCTGCAAGCGCTCGTGTTGTGGGTACACCCATAGAAGCCATCGCCTCGCTTACAAGGTATTCGCGCAAGACAGGTCCTACCCAATTGCGTCCGTCACCACCACGAGAAAACGGTGTTCTACCGGCGCCCTTTAGTTGAATGTCATACCGAAGATTATCGGTGGCAATTACCTCTCCCAATAACAGTGCACGACCATCGCCTAACTGTGGCACCCAGTTGCCAAACTGATGGCCCGCGTAGGCCATCGCCAAGGGTTCAGAGCCATCGGCAACAGCGTTACCAGAGAGTATGTCGAGCCCAGTGCTGCTTTTAAGCTCGACAGCGTCTATGCCCAAAAGGGCTGCAAGCTCGTCGTTAACCTTAACGAGTTCTGGATTGCTGACTGGCGTAGGGGCTAGCTTTGCAAAAAACTCCTCAGGCAATCTGCCATAAGAGTTATCAAAAGCAATTGTCACTGTATTGTTTGTATCACTCATGGTGTGGTTCCGTGAAAGTGTGTCACCAGACCGGGGTGAGGGAATGGGTCGTTGTTAATCCAGCCGTTAGCTACATTATGAGGGTGTTTAACACTCTCAGCGAAGTCTAGAACGGGTGTCAGGCAGCAATCGTACGGTAGGGCTAGCTGCGTCCATTCGTCGCGGCTCTTTTGAGCAATTGTTGAGGTAAAAGTTTCAATCATTGCTGGCCAAGAGTGCTTATTGTATTGATCGTCTGCTAACAGTACAGACGTCAAATCAAGCACCTTGAGCAATTGGGTGAAGAAGGGTTTTTCCAACGCACCCAACGCAATAAATTTATTGTCTGATGTTTTATAAACACGATAAAACGGTAGGCCTCCATCGAGAAGATTCTCTTGTCGGTTCAGTGTCCAACGGCCACCCGCCATGAGTCCGTGCAGCATAGAACTTAACCCTATAGTGCCTGCCAATATAGAGGTTTCAACAATACCGCCGCTCGCCGTGATGCTGCGTTGCACAAGCTTTGCAAGAATGCCTGTTAATAAATGCATGGCACCGCCTCCAAAGTCTGCAATAAGGTTTAACGGTACGATGGGTTCATCACGAGTACCGATGGCCGCCAACACGCCTGACAACGCTAAATAGTTGATGTCGTGACCGGCTCGAGGTGCATAGTCACCTTCTGAGCCAAAGCCTGACAGTCTGCCAATGACTAACTGTGGAAATTTATCCATCAGTAATTCAGGTGACAAACCTAAACGCTCCATAACCCCAGGGCGAAAGCCTTCCATCAGAACATCAGCGTTAGCCAACAATTCGAATAGGGCAGTGTGG
Organism: uncultured Granulosicoccus sp.; assembly: GCA_937991945.1. GTDB lineage: Bacteria > Pseudomonadota > Gammaproteobacteria > Granulosicoccales > Granulosicoccaceae > Granulosicoccus. Next base: position 2,242 of record CALKLO010000004.1, on the reverse strand, counting down.
CCTGCAGGCTCTTTTAGATTGATCGCTGTGTTTGTTTTACCGTGATTAAGCACGTCAGCTGCGGCGTCAATCTCTATACCAATTGAACGTTCTGTAGGCGGAGATACTCTAGTAACGCTTGCACCCATTTGCTGCAACTGCAGCCCGGCAAACGGTACCGGGCCTATCGCAAACAGTTCAACAACGTTTAAACCTGTAAGTGGTAAGTCACCAGAGGTATGGGTCGCTGTATTGGAAAGTTGGGTGTTCAGCGTGTTGGTTAGCTCAGTCCTTGGGCATGATGATCAAGATGCTCTTCGATGAAGCTTGCGATAAACCAATAGGAATGGTCATACCCATCTTGCATACGGTAGTTCAGTGTTTGCCCTGAACCTTTGCAAGCCTCAATAAAAAGCTCAGGTGTTAATTGCTCTTCTAAGAAGGAATCAGCGCCGCCGGTGTCTATCAATATTGAGGCATTGCTTGCTTGAGTAGCAACCAATTTACAGGCGTCGTATTGGGCCCAGTCGGCGGTGTTGTCGCCTAAATAAGCGCCAAACGCTTTTTGTCCCCACGGTACTTGAGACGGTGCACAGATAGGTGCAAATGCTGAGACAGTCTTGTAGATATCAGGGTGCTTTAAATGCAACGTCAATGCACCATGCCCCCCCATGGAGTGACCAGTAATACCTTGTTTGTCTGCATTGGCTGGAAATTCACTGAGTACCAATGCGTTGAGTTCTTCAGTGATGTACTTATCCATATGAAAGTGCTTAGACCAAGGTGCCTGGGTTGCACTTAAATAAAATCCTGCGCCTTGCCCTAAATCATAGCCTTCATCGTTAGGTACACCTTCACCACGAGGGCTTGTGTCGGGGGCGATAATCATTAAGCCTAGGCGTGCAGCAGCGCGCTGCAAGCCTGATTTTTCCATCACGTTTGACCAATTGCAAGTCAGCCCGGACAAGAACCAAATGATTGGTACAGGGCCGTTAGCTGCTTGCGGTGGTGTAAACACTGCAAACTGCATGGGGCATGCGCACACCTCGCTGTCGTGTTCATGAACAGACAAAGTGCCACCAAAACTCTTCCAGCTAGAGACTGTACGCATTGTGTAAACCCGAATAAATTAAAAGTGTTTTAGAACAAGATAACGCTTCGAATGCTCTCACCCGAGTGCATCAAATCAAATGCCTTATTAATGTCTTCTAACGGCATGGTGTGCGTTATTAGGTTGTCTATATCAATGCGGCCATCCATATACATGTCTACGATCTTAGGCACATCGGTACGACCGCGAGCACCACCAAATGCACTACCGCGCCATACCCGACCTGTCACTAATTGGAACGGACGTGTACTGATTTCCTTGCCGGCTCCGGCAACACCTATAACAACACTCTCACCCCAACCTTTGTGACAGCACTCGAGAGCCGCGCGCATGACATCCACATTGCCGATACATTCGAACGAGTAGTCGGCACCACCGCCGGTAAGCTCAACCAGGTGATCGACCAAGTTGTCGCCGTGATCAGCTGGGTTTACAAAGTGTGTCATGCCGAACTTTTTGCCAATGTCTTCTTTAGAGGCGTTGAGATCTACGCCGATTATCTGGCGGGCACCGACCATTCTCAGGCCTTGAATAACGTTTAGACCAATTCCACCGAGTCCGAAAACGACAGCTGTTGAATTGGGTTCGACCTTGGCGGTAAACATAACTGCACCAACGCCTGTGGTCACGCCACAACCGATGTAGCAAATTTTCTCAAAAGAGGCATCTTTGCGCACCTTTGCCAGCGCGATTTCTGGAAGTACCGTGTGGTTGGCAAATGTGGAGCAACCCATGTAATGCAAAATGGGTTTGCCTTTGTAGGAGAATCGAGATGTGCCGTCAGGCATCAGGCCTTGTCCTTGCGTTGATCGCACCTTCTGACACAGGTTGGTTTTCGGGTTGAGGCAGTACTCGCACTCGCGACATTCAGGCGTGTAGAGCGGGATCACGTGATCACCGGGTACCAAGCTTGTGACACCAGCGCCTACTTCGAGCACAACGCCTGCGCCTTCATGACCTAAAATAGCTGGAAAGGCACCTTCAGGATCGGCACCAGAGCGAGTGAATTCGTCGGTGTGGCAAACACCCGTGGCTTTGATTTCGACGAGTACTTCGCCAGCTTTTGGTCCTTCGAGGTCGACCTCGACGATTTCTAGAGGTTGTCCAGCTGCGAAGGCTACGGCGGCACGTGTTTTCATGGATGGCTCTTAA
>CALKLO010000003.1 GCA_937991945.1 uncultured Granulosicoccus sp. | reverse complement strand
CTGTTCTCTCGCCAGTACAGATACTCATTGCCGATCAATTGATAAAATTCTTCTAGAGACTTTATATCGACTCTGCGTAAATGAGGCTCTAGATTTTTGGGTAATATGACCGCTAATTGAGTACCGAAGTACCAGGACAGTGCTTGTGGCGGTATTACGCCACTGGTATTGAACGTAATGTTCGCAGCCTCTAGCACTGCCTGCTTTTTATTAGCGGCTGACAGTAGCGCATTAAACTGACCATTTAACCGCAACACATCAATAATGTGCGCATGCAGCTCTCCAGCGGTCTCTCGCACGAGCTCTACGCGTGAGACGCCTTGCAGTAATGTCGTCAAGCTAGCTTCGTCTAGTTCGTTGCTAGCCATGTAATCAATCAATTCAGAGCGATCTCTCAACCGGTTATCATCCCTAAACTGCCTTAACGCGAATTTGGCATCAATGTCACTTTCAACCAACCTCACAGGGTTATCGGCTAACCAGGCGACTAACGCCTTATCTCGATAACGCTCATAGCATTCTGGAGTGAGCTTCAACTGGTCCAACACTTTCTTGTCATTTACACTTATTGGGGTGGACGCCTGCAGAGCATACTCAGTGCGCGTCATTGCCCCGTTCCACACATGTGTCCATTGGAAATGATAGTGCTCGTTTTTGTAGGCTTGAGCATAGTCCTGTTGGTTTTCTTTGAGCATCTCCAACGTCAACAATGCATCTTGTTCTTTAAGATCAATCCGATTGATTTTTAACCAGCTTATTAATTCATTAGTGAGGCTAAATTCGGCCATGAACTCAGCTGAGAATTCTAAAAAGCTCGTCCAACTGCGTTGTTTATAAAATATATTTTTGGCGGCATCGATTAAGGCATCTGTTTGTGTCTTGCTCAACCTATTTTGTTCGAGCGCTAACGCAAGTGTTGCTCTTATGTTTACCAACGGCTCAGAGGCAACCATGTACCCGACCTCTGCAGGTCCATGTAAAACGGCTACCTCATCGTCAGCATCGATCACCCCTTCCTTGTACCAGTCGAATATTGTCCCGACACCGACCATGCCAAATTGATGTAACTCTGCCGCACGCAACGCACCCATGCTTGAACAGCCTATGACATGAACGCCTTGGTCCATGGCATACAGAATTTCCTTATGCCACACCGATGGAGCTCCTTCAAAATACCCATCGATAATGACGATGACACGAGGCTTATCGTTAAGAACACGAAGAATATCGCCATGAGCAACCGGCGGATAGCACACACATTCTAGGTGTTGCTGTATTTGTGCATGAGTAATGGTTGGCCCTGCAAAAACTGCAATCACAGGCTTGATTCCTCTTGCACCCGACGTGCTCTGACACCCGGCACGTAGCCCTCGTCATCATGTGGTGCTTCTAAACCAGGAATGACAACACGCACAACGGCTATATCAAATTCAATTTTGCGTAAATCAACACACAGCACTTCTTTAATGCCCACACGGGTTAATTGGCTAAGTAAGGTGGCCAAATCCTCTTGCGCAGTATCCGTGTCGATATCGTTTGTCCTAGAGTAATGTGCGCTAAAGCTTGACTGCTGAATTAGACGATCAAAAAATGCATGCTTACGATCAATACCTGCCTGTGTGTATTCATCTGGGGTGATGTCATCTCGCGCGCCAACGATGTAAGTTGTACGCACTTGTACCGCTTCGTGCAGGGCTCGAAGTAGCGCTACCTCTCTGCACAAATGTGTGCCCGACCCCACACCAATATGCGGGGTTAGTGAAACTCGATCTTTGATGACACACATAAATGTGGGTATTAATGTGTCAGAAGTTATATCCCATACGTAGGTATCTTGATCAGCATCATTCAGTTTAGCCAAGGTTTCAATACACAGTGCATTGTCGATAGTGGACACATCTATTGATGTGCTATCGATAGCCTGTGAACAAAATTGACTCCACAATGAAATTGCATCTCGCTCAACAATTTCACAAATGGCATGTGCCGTTGCTTCGGCCAAACTATTGCCAGACGCCAATCCATTACTGCTGGCAGGAAAACACCCACTGCCCGACGGCCGCGGCTCAGTATAGTTCGTATGCACCATTTCATAGGGTAGCCAACGACTTTGCTGAGTCAGAAGATCTGTCGATTCAATCCACGCTATAGGGTAGTGCTTATGAAATGGAGAACCCTCAACAGTGGGCAAACACGCCACGTTCACCATGTCGCACTCTACCGACATATCGGCAAAGGATGCGATGCGTAGCGGCATGGACATGTGCTCTGCGTGAAATCCTTCAACACTTTCCATTAAGCCCGATGTCTTAGCGGCTACTAACGTGCTCCCTTTGCCTTGCGACACCGACACCGAACGCGCATTGGGACGGCACACCATAACCACTGGAATACCGATGGTATCCAAACCCGTCACATCGGCGATGCGGGTGATTCCCATAGCGCTCATGTGCGGTATGACACGCGCTAATGTTTTCTCGGGAGACTGAATACGGTGAGTCCCGATGCGATAGGAAATCGTTTGCGGCTCATCGTGCAAACTCATAGCGGCTGATAATTCATTGATATTCAGTTACTCATGTGATGCCAACTGCTGCTTAAATTCTAATGATGCGGAACAAAAACCACCGTCATCTCCATCAACAAAGTGCACATGCTGACTAGATTCTAAATCAAACAATAGACACGTCATTAACGCTTGTTCTGTTTCAAAAAAACCAAAATCAAGTTCGCCTTTAGCGTGCATAAGATCCAGTATTTTGCGTATCTTTTTTACTTGTACTGGCGTGCAATCAAGCACCATACGCAAAACATCATCAAATTTGCAGTAGTCACTATTGATGCGCATCTCATCTCGATACACCTTAGCATCGTATCCGCCACCACTCAGACCGTATCGCTCCATAACCCATTGCAAAAACGACTTTACGTATATTTCTAAAAATCGATGCCAGTAGGGTTTGTCAGCTCGTGTCGCTTTTGCTTCGGAGGCTAATCCCTTTGGTGGCCAGCTAAATTGTAGCGATTGTGTGTTTACGGGACTCGCTTGACTAAGCTCAGAACCCAACACGTCTCTTAACTTAGATAAAAATGATGACAACACAATTTGATTGTCGTGGAAGCTTGCCGTATTCGGTTTAATCAGCAAACACAAAATACTACCTTTCTGCGTCGGTAACGGCTCCCATCGACATGACAGGCCCGTGAGATCAGGCAAGCCTGGCAACGTATATTCGCGCACAGCATAGTGCTCAGCTTGGGCATCAGATTTTATCAGTTGATCCGCTAGTTCAACACCACCACCGCCAAACATAGCAAAGCAATTACCCGGTGACGTCTCGTAGCGGGCGACTAACACATCGGCACCACGACTCCTGATATCACTAACGGATACGAAGCCAATCCGGAGTTCGAGGTTGAAATCATCTCGGGCTAAAGATCGCGTACGTACTAACGCTGCTTCTATCTCCGGTAACACACTAGATTCTACTAGCATCGTTGCGCCGTCACCGCCAAACACAAACGGCCACTCTCGTTTATCTGTGGCATTTTGCACTGCGCAAATAACCGCACCGCCCACCATGTTGACGTCTTTGTATCGCCCCTCAGCAATAGCCTGTGTTGAGCTGAAAATATCAGCCACCACCACTACCCAGTCCTCTGGAACTGGGTAGAAATTACTATCGTCAATCACTCCAATAAATTCAGTGATTTTAGGTATGTCATTAAAAAAATCAGTGGCCATCATTTGCACCTATCCGTTTTCCAAAGCAATCAATCTAGCTTCAAATCCAATAGCTGCAGCTCACTGTATAGGTGATCTATTTCGTGAGGTGCTACCCGTTGGCTAACGTAGTAACGCGATACCGGCAGATTTTCGTGTGTAGCCGTTGAATTCGGTTCAGGTACAAAACGACCATCTGCTGCCAGAACAGCAGGTTCATTGTCCGGCAGTACTCGATTTGCAATGGCTTGAGCGAAGCGCGAAAACAGTTGGCTATCGCTGGCATACATAACATCAAACCAATTTCTGTCGTTAGCTTTACGCTTGATTGAAAAAAACAATAAGCATTGCTTACCCTCTGCCTGTAGCAACATAGGCTGTAGCTTAAAACCAGCCATATCATCCATGATAACTTGTTGAAAAGGTTTGACCATCGGACGAATAACAGCGGCATCGTTTAGTAGCGTCATCGACGCCTCTTCAGAGGATGTCTTTTGCCAAAGATATCGGTGATCTTCTAACGCACGAAAACCCAGTGCTTCAACAATGCCCAACGGTTTTCTAGAATTAGTCAATGTGGCGTACGTTAAGTTAGGATCACTGATCGCCGACTTGAGCATGGCTTTACCCAACCCCTTACCTCGCATGGTTTTATCTAGATACCATGAGCTCATGCTTACGATGCGCTCTACTCGCTCATCGGCGCCGACGGTGCGGTCGGCATAAACCATTCCACAAAAGCCCAACACACGCCCATCGGACTCTACAACGCGTCCAAAATCCGGTTTATCTGCCAACCACTCGTAGCTCATGAGTTGCCGCCAGCGTTCAACCGGAATTTTTGCATTCATTTTCGAGTGTAGCAGTGCGCATATAGCGTCTATATCTCGAGGCTCAGCTAATCGAACAAATGCGCTCATACGTTTCTCGTGAACAATTCGGAAGGAGGAACCCATTGGGCACCCGCGTGTTGTTCTACACAGTCCGTGAGCTGCTGACAAAATTGCCAGCCCTGTTCATCTAAATCAACGTGGTGGGTTAGGAAGCCACTAGGCTCATCGGTATCCGCAAGGCCTATACGTTTTGCACGTAAATGATCAACCAGCTGATTGATTGTTTTTAGCTCTCCCGCGAACTGCGCACCTGACTTCCACCGAATAGGGTCACAGTGTGCATTTACCGCTAGTAGGCCATCAGCTATCTGGACCGATGTACGAGCACCAAATGTGGATACCGCGCTATAGCCTCGCTCTGCTAAGGGGGCAAATAAGAGGGGGTCAATTTTATTCCACGGCGGAACGACGACGGGCAAAAAGAAGTCGCCAAAATAGTCCTCGAGCCGTTCACGGCCGCGATCTAAATCGGCCAAAACAGCATCTATGCCCCGATGCATGCCGAGTTCCCAAGCACCAAGCCCCTGCCCTCTTGGTGCATGATTTATATGTGCATATCCATGCTGAGCAATACGCAGTAACGGCGCCTCTGAAAATAACGAACACAGAGTTTTTTCGCACAGCTTAGGTATCACCGCGAGCAACAAACCCGCATTGGCTGAGACGCGAATCAGTTGGTCAAGTTTGGGGCCTGTGACAGCAGCATCGTCGTCTCGCCACCAAAGCCTGGCAGGCTTACCTGAACGATGCCAAGCATCGAACTCAGCATGTAATAAAGACCAAGGATCAGTATTTTCGGTGTTCACATTGATGCATTGTGTGACGGGGACTGACATCAGCTCACCGTTCCGGTGTGCCGGGCTCATTTAGACTGTATCAGAAGTTATAGAGCTCGGCACTGCGTCTTATTTGCCTGGAAATACTTACACAAGACCGTGCATCACGAAAGTGACAGAGCGCCGCTCTCTCTGATGCTGGCCTGTTGCAGCGCTCTCTACACTAGGTGCCTTCTGCAGGCTTTATTTCGCTAGCTTCTGAGGCTGCTGCAGCAATCGTTGTTGCTTGTGCTTGAGTTAGCTGCGCAGGTGCATCCTGATCTAGCTTGACTCGAACCTCTTTACGAGCAAACTGTATCCCATTTCTTTCGAACTCTTTTTGAATACGCTGGAAAATTTCCTTACGTATCAAAAATTGCTTACCAGGCTTGACCATGAATTTGCCTCGCACAACGATACCGACATCATCAACTTGTATGACACCTTGCGATTTGAAAGGTTGGATAAAATCATCAGCGAATTCGGGGATAGCGAGCAATTCCGCACCGATAGTCTTAAAGATCTTTTTAACCTTGATTAGATCTGTCTCGAAAGGAACCGTGAAGGTTAACTTCATGATGGTCCAGTCTCTGGAGTAGTTGGTGATTTTAGGTATCTCACCGTAGGGAATAGTATGAATGGCTCCCCGGTGATGCCGAAGCTGCATCGCTCGAAGCGAGATTCTCTCAACGGTACCTACTGTGCCTTCAACGTTGACATACTCGCCTGCACGAAACGCATCGTCGATGAGAAAGAAAAGACCTGAGACGATGTCGCCAACTAACTTCTGCGCACCAAAACCGATCGCTAAACCCACGATACCTGCACCTGCAAGTAACGGCGTGGTGTCAATGCCAACACTGCCTAAGCTGATAAGTAATGTCATGACAACAATACTGGTCTGAGCAAACCAAATAACCAATGGCAATACGGTTGAGAGTCTAGAACCACCCACACCGCCTTCATCCCCAGCCGCAGCCCCACCTCCGGCACCCCCTGTTTTCTCACTAGCCAGTTTCATATTGAGCAACAACGTAACGACTTCCCATACTAAGTAGCCGATGGCATTGATACCTATAAAATCAAATAATCTGACTAATGAATCCGTGCCTATGTTGGACGTCTTCATATTGGCAAGATCAAGATTCCAAATGTGGGCGAGAAAAAAGAGCACCAACATAACTGTCATGACTCGGCCCATGCGTACATAGCAGCGCATCGTTGAACCATGGGCTTTGAAAGCGATTTCTCCATCACCGACAACTGGTGGTGTCAAGTGCCTAACTAACGCTCTAATAGCGGTATCTAGGAAAGGAGCTAACAAGAGAATAAACATCGTCGAATATTGAATACCCTGCTGTAACAGATGCAACATTCTCTGAGCAGCGAGCACCTCGACTAACAACCAGCTAAAAACAACAACCGTTACCGCGTAATACGGATAAGCGCTAGCCACGCGTTTTTCTAATGGCGTAGGCGCATTGCCGGGAGCATTGACCATTTCCGAGAAAATAGTTCTTGATCTCCATGCAATAAATCCAAAGTAACAATGAATTATGAAATTAAACCAAAACCCTAAATGTGCGCCCCCATGAACTGAGCCAGATGCTCTCTGCACATCAAAAATAGACAGTGTGATTCCAACCAGAACAACCACCCCGACCAAATGTCGATGTAAAAACTGGGCAGATGAATCACTTGCGTGCATGAGCCTGAGATCGGATCGCTTAGGAGCAAATACAAACTTAGCAACAGCTGAAAATAAGCGCGGTATTAAAATTAAATTCCACAGAACATGGTGCATCACAAATTGCCCAGGCTCTTCAATAAAGAACTTTATGGATATTTGCGTGACCATCATAAAAGCAATAAGCCCAGATAGATCCAAGAAAAATCTGAGGCTAAGAACCTTCAACGTTTGGGCTAACGTAAAGCCTTCCGAAGATGCGTCAATTGTCGAACGGAATCGAGCCATAAGCCGTCTGACTAAAAACTCAATCACAAGTCCCAGCAAAATAACAAACGCAAAGCCTTTCAGTAGTTTCATGACTCCGTCAGGGCCTAACTTGTCAGCAAACATGCCAAAGCTAGCCGTTTGAGCAGGTATTATGTTTTGAAAATTCACAAGGGCCCGCTTTACAGACAGTGGGACATTGGTAGTAACAAGCGTAAATAGAGATTCGCTTTCTGTCGTGTCCACCGCTTGCTCTGAAGCCACCGCATCCAATTGCTGCAGCAGTAATTCTCTAACTTCCTTGTCAGACAAACGAGATACCAACTGCGATACCGCTTCCGGACTGTCCAACAAAGAGACATCAGCTACCACCTCGCTATCGTCGGAGGTAGAGGTACTCAGTACTTGCGCATAAGATGTTGTGCTCAGCACCAACACTAACGCGGCGCTAATTAAAACAGCGGGTAGTTTAAAAAATTTCATATAAATTATTTCTAGAAAGAAATTAGAAATCTAGTATTTCTTGTGAGGTGTAGATAAGTGCAAGAACGATGCTAAAGGATTCTTAGCTATGTGATGGCTGTTCAGAATCTAGTAATTCTTCGTCGTCCGTTATCTTGTTGCCGCTAAATGATATTTTGCGGTTAAAGTATTTAGCATTTGCCTCTGATGCCACAGCCCAAATAATGCCGGGGGCATGGTTTTGAGACTTAAACAACGCCAGCGTGCCTTCGATAATCCCACCTTGCTGCACATTATCTAAGCCAGACACCGGCTTATTTAAAATGTAGTAATCGGATTTACGCATTAACGCTCGAGCAAGATTGAGTTTCTGCCGCTGTACTGGCGTCAATCTGCGGCCAGAGGGGCCAACATTAAAGTCCAAGCCGATAGAGTAGATGCTGTTATACAGCCCTGCTTGTACATCAATGAGAGGGGCAATCAGATCGCGTAACTTCTGTTCTGCATTTTTTATCTTGCGATCCAGTTTTCCAAATACGATATTGTCGAGCATATTGGCAGACGGTAAAAATCTGCCTGGGTCGTACATATCGATGCCTCGCTTCATCTCATTGGGCATGTTGTTATGCAGCAACTTACGAGTGACTACCACTTTTTCCATGAGACTTTCATCTAACAGTCCAAATCGGTATTTAGGTTCTGAGTATCTAACGCTCAGACCGATCCAAGTCTGTTGGTCTTCAGCGCTTATGTTTCCGATATTTTTTCCCAGACACTGTTGGCGCAGTTCTCTAATAACGGATATCTCAGACGATTCGATCAAATCAAATTGATCAAAATGAGGATGATCTTCTGGTAGATCATGAAATAACTCATCAAACGTCTCAGCGATACGCATACCCATATCGACTAAATCAACATCTAGTCCTGTCTCTGTCAGTATATTTTGAAAATAGGTGCTTCCACCTTCTTCTCGGATAGTCTCAGCAGAGTCAGTTAATACACCGAACAAAATATTTTCCAACAACGTGGCTTGTTGGTTAAAACGATCAACATCAAAAGGAATGATCAGATCACTGAGATTCTGCGAACGCAACTCTTCCTGAACCGATGCTCTAAGGCTAATAATTTGATTGGCAAAATCTGGATCGACTTGGGATGAGATTTTCGAATGAAGCGCAAAGTCAAAAACGTCATCTGAGAAATTAACAGCCCTGAGCACACGCCTCATGGCATCAACCATAGTCACATCGGCTTGCAAGCCCATCACTTGCTGTTCTTCTATCCAATTACTGTTCATGTCTAGAATGGGATTCGCCGTGCGCTTGGCCTCACTGAGTTCCCACTTACGATGCAACGCATCTGCACCACTGTACTCAATAGAATCTAATGGGAGATGCTTCAGGCCATAGAGTAAATTTTGCTGCACCGTGCCATAGAAGAAATAGGTATCAGAGGAAACATACGATAGGTGTCGACCCGTGACTGACTCTGGCAGGCTAGCTAAGTTTGTTGTACCCGCCAGCAACTTGCCTTGAGTGGGCCGAGTTATTCCTGCAAACACCTCAGCCAATATATTAGCGCTACTGCTGGCGTCCCCCACTAACGCTACCGTTTGACCAAAGGGTACTGATAGAGACACGTTTTCTAAGGTAACCGAGCCTCCAATGTCTTCGGTGGTGACATTCGACAAACTCAGTTCTGAAATGGGGTCGGCCCCATCGTTCGGCGTTAAAGACTGTACATCCGCGTGTATCAGTTCGCTGACATTAAACTGCTCTAAAATTTGGTCGTATTTCACTTCGACATCTTGCTTTGCTAAATCCCAGTCTATGAGCGCCTTGAGAGGTCCGGGTAATTCTTTATACGCGGCGATTACAGCGACCAGTTGCCCGACGTCTAATGTACCGGATATGGCTAAATACCCACCAATCAGATAAAACAGAAATGGTGTTATCTGAGCTAAGAAATTATTAAGAAATTTTATTTTGTACTTACGTGAATAAATTTCATAACGAATTCTGAACAAGGTTGCCAGTCTGGATGCGATATCCGCCCTTTCGTAATTAGACGTATCAAACGCATGGACAGTTTCGATACCTTCAACTATTTCAGTGACTTTACCGGCAAGTTGTCGAGCGCATATTTGGCGCTCTCTGCCCAGTATCAACAGGCGTTGCCGAAGGCGAGGTATCAGCACCATTTGTATGCTTGCCATGAACAAGGCAAGAAAACCTAACCAGATATTTTGTACAAAGATGAATCCTAAGGCGGTAAGCGCTTGCCCTCCGAGCAACAAAGGCTGTACGTAGGCTTCCGCAGTGAAACCACCTAAAGGCTCCACCTCATCTTTAACCATACTGGCGATTTCACCGCCTTTGATTCGCTTAAATTCACCCGGCATGAAACGCAAAATACGATCGAGCAATTCATAGCGGATTCTGCGCAGCAGGCGCTCACCTAGCAATCCTTTATAGGTATTGATGTAGTACTTGAACAAGCCGTTGATGATGACCAATGCCAGAAACATAATGCTCAGGCCAATCAACGTATCCATGCGATCTAGCTGGATGTCCGTCTGGAAAAAACCGGGGAGAAAAGCCTGGGTGGCTCCTGCAATCTCAAACCCACCGCCTTGGATGGGTCCGTTTATCAGCATTTTTGGTAAATCGAATGCAAAATAAAACGGAACCATGGAAAACAATACAACACACATAATCCATATTTGCTGCCGGCTGGTGTGCTTCCAGATATAGCGATTAAATGTGGGTTCCATAGGATTACAACTTGGCTTTACTGTTCAATGGATCAAACGGGCATGTCTGTTAAGGCCTCATGCAACACCTTGCAATATACGTATGACTAACTTCGATTCTTGACGATCAAGTCTAATAATAGCTGGGCACTCTGTCGGGAGCCATCGGTATCGAGTAAAACATCGGTCGTTGGTCGCGATCGGGACAAACTGTCGCCTACCATCGAAGCCAAAGACTGTCCCGCCAAAGAATCGGCGTGCAACACCTGGGCGATCCCTAAGCGTTCGAGTCGACTCGCCCGCTCTAGTTGCTCTGTTTCCCCCGAAGAACTGTACGGAACAAGCAAACACCGACAGGCCGCTTTCAATATATCACTTACGGTGTTGTAGCCCGCCTGCGACACCGATAACTTTGCAGAGCGAAGCAAACTGGGGAAATCGGTACGAAACGTTTCAAACCGAATATTGGGTGACGATGAGCGCAATTGATCCAATTCTGCGTTGATAGGCGAATTAGGGCCAGTAACGATGCACCATGACAACGATTGCGGCAATAAACTGGCGGCCTCAACTGCCGCACGAACCAATTCGGTGCCAACCGCTCCGCCACCGGCAGATACAACGACATCGTAGCTTTCCGCGACAACGTCCGATGGCTTGGCACAGACCAACCCGGAATACATGACCTTATCTTCAATTTCATGGGCCTTATCAAAACTATCTGATAGCTGTGCAAACTGTGGATCGCCGTGAACCAGTATTTTGTCAAAATACTGATCAATCAAATTGAGTACGTATTCATCGCGCCCAGGCTTCTTCGTTTTTTGTAAAACGTCCCTTACCGACGAAACCACAACGGGTTTTGGATTACTGGCTTTGATTTTTGCCAACAAAGGCAGCAATTCGAACCTTAGCTGACGTCTTCCAAAAGGAAAAGCTTCTAAAACCAGCAAATCAGGTTTTAGCTCCTCGTACACCTCAAGTAGTCGCTGACAACGACGCGCCTTAAAATCATCGTCTATCTCCTGATCATTTGAATCAACGATGACAGAAAAGTCGCCATCGCGAACAGCTATCGGCGGCAGCTCGATGTGCTGAATACCAGCAGGTGGAAACCCTTTAACAGGCATGCCACCCGTGAGCAGCGTAACTTCTACACCTATTTCTTGCAGGGCTTCACAAACGCGTACAGAACGCATCAAATGACCAATACCCAACAAATGTTGGACATAAAACAAGAGCCTAGGCGGTGTGCAATCAGTACTCACGAACGCACTCTCGCCCCTTGTGCAAACAATGCGATTAGCTGCTTTATGCTGGAACGATAGTCAAGCGTGGCACGCACTTGCGCTTCAGCAGCAGCCCCTAACTGCAGACGCAAGCTCGGAGACTCGATAGCTTCTTGTAATGCATCGGCGAGTTGCTGAGCATTTTCAGAATCCACAAGCAGCCCATTAACGTGATCTTCAAAAAGCTCTTGTATTCCTGAGACGCGTGTTGACACACAGGCAAGCGATTGACTGGCAGCTTCAACCAGCACGTTGGGTAGACCATCGCGATCACCATCGTCGGTTACGCGACAAGCCAATGCAAACATGTCAGCGTTGGAATAATGGACCAATACCTCTTGTTGATCGATGGCGCCTGTCCATACTATTCGCTGATCTATGGAGAGTTCTTTTGCCAACGCTTTCATGGCCAACATTTCAGTACCTGCGCCGACATAGACAAACGTCCAATGAAGATCGTCAGGCAACAGCGACAAAGCTTTTAATAGGACGTCGTAGCCCTTCTTTTTGACAGCGCGACCCACGCTAAGAATCACAACCGGGTTGTCCTCAGAACGTCCATCACGCACCGAGAGCTGTCGCCCAGATTCTGGAAAACGATCTAGATCAAGTCCGTGATAACTCAAATGAACAGACGATTTATCAAGCGCTAGTTGCTGTAGATGTTTGTGGCCCACCTCTGTGCACGTCACCGTCCACTCAGCACTGTCTAGTTTGCTCGCGATGTTCCAATCGGGCGAGGTCCAAATATCTTTCGCATGAGCAGACACTGACCACGGTATACCTCGTATCTCACTGGTGTAACGAGCCACATCAGCAGGTGTATGAATAAAGTGAGCGTATATCCATTGCCCACCCTCAGGCCATTCCGCGGCTAACACCATTGCTTGACCAAAACGCCTAGCTCTGTTGCGTGTTAGATCACGCTTGAAGTCCGCTAGAAAATGCTTAAAGGCTGCAAAAAAACCGGGCTGGCGTAGGCTTATCAATAGCCCTTTGAACACTCGCCACGGCGACTGGTGCAAATACTCGGGTAAGTATGTCACCGGCGCCTGTATTTCATCATGCACAGCATGACGTTTGATATCGGTTGGATGCCGTAACGACACAAACTCAAGGCTCAGCCCGGCTTTTTCCAAACCCAATAATTCTTGGGCAATGAACGTTTCAGATAATCGCGGGTATCCTTTCAGAACCACAACCACTTTGCTAGGTGTCGCGCGACTGCTGTGATCCGGAGTCATTGCTTGGGCGATCGCTCATGCATGATAGCTTCAACGGTGTCGGATATGTTTTTCAAACCGTCCAATGTGACCGATGCACCTCTTTCAGATGGCTTATCCCGCGTCAGCAACACCAACAATGCCTTAGCCATTGTTTCAGGGTTATCGGCATCTTCAGGAACCAACATATCGACCATGTTCAATTCGGCAGCTCTCTGCGCACGCAACAATTGCTCTTCACGCGGAACCGTACGAGGAATAATTAACGCAGGCTTATTAAACGACAGAATTTCACAAAACGTGTTGTAACCACCCATAGACACAACAGCCTTTGCACCCGAAATTAACTCCTCTAATCGTGAGTCAAAATCGATGACCGTCATGTTGTCAATTTTCTTTCCTCTATCCAGAAACTCTTGACGCTCCTTACTTGGCATATAAGGACCCAGCACCACCATCGCCTTATGGGTAAGTTCATCGCATTGTTCGTAGGCTGCCATGACACTGTGTATGAGCTCAACACCGTCACCACCTCCACCGGTAGTGACCAGTAAATACTCACCTTTATTTTTCCGGCTTCGTACCTGGTGCGAGGACGTATGCCGCTTTAGAAAACCCACAAATTGTGTTCTTTCTCGCACGTTGTCGGGCACATCCATACCCGTCATGGGGTCATAAAAGTTTTCAGGGCCATAGACCCATATGCGATCGTAAGTTGAATCAATCTTACTCATCAGCCCTTTACGCTCCCATTCGCTTGCTAGCAAACGAGGAGAGTCCATGACATCTCGCATGCCTAATACTAGTGTCGTGTTTTGAGACTTTAACAGTGTCAGCGTATCGGTGAGTTCTCCATGCAAACCCATCGGCTCTTTATCAACGATAAAGATATCGGGCCTAAACGTTTCAGCGGTATGTCGAATAATCGACTCACGCATACGGATGGTATCGGCAATATCAATATGCCCAGCCAGTGAGGTGTACTCACCATTACGAAGCTTTATGACACTGGGGATTTTTACGAAGTCGACTCTGGCTCGAAAATCGAATGCACCCGCGATCGCTGAGCCTGAAATAATCAGAACGCTCAGACCTTGGAAATTCTCAACCAGAGAATGGGCGATAGTGCGGCATCGGCGCAAATGTCCTAAGCCAAATGTATCGTGGCTGTACATCAGCACCCTGGCGCCAGTCAAATGCTTCACCATTGCACACCTACCACCATTACAACTTCACTTATGTAAGCAGTGTGATTCACGATGTTACCGCTCATGACACATTTATTTGTACGGATCCGCGGAATCCCGCAGACCGTCCCCTAAGAAGTTAAACGCCAAAATAATTAATATAACCGGCAAAACTGGTAGCAATAACCAAGGGTAAAGCGCGATTATATTGATGCTCTGCGCCTCAGTCAGCAAGATGCCCCAGCTTGTAATAGGAGGCCTAAGCCCGATACCTAGAAAGCTCAACGCGGTCTCACCGAGTATCATTCCTGGCACGGTTAGCGTGGCGCTTGCAATAAGGTGAGACATAAAGCCTGGAATCATGTGCTTACGGATAACGCGACTGCCATTAGCACCAAGAAGTTGTGCCGCTACAACATAGTCTTCTTCTCGCAAGGACAATAGTTTTGATCTAACCGCGCGAGCAAGGCCCGTCCAATCAAGTAGCCCAAGAATAACCGTGATACCAACGTACACTAGCAGCGGGCTCCACGTTAACGGAATGATCGTAGCCAACGCCATCCATAATGGAATGCTGGGTATTGATTGTAAAACTTCGGTGATTCGTTGCACGACCATATCGAATATACCGCCACGATAGCCGGCTATGCCGCCAATGATAATGCCCAGTACAAAGCTCATTAGCACGCCCAATATACCAATGGTCAGAGATATACGAGCACCATAAATAGTGCGTGACAAAACATCTCGGCCCAAGCGGTCGGTACCAAATAGGAACAACTGTCCGCCTACTGCAGGACACACTAAATGTACGTCCGATTCAAACAGATTCCAAAAGGTGTAGGAATCACCACGACAAAAATATCGAATCGGTTGTACGTCACCTGGGATGTCGCTGTAGTTACGCTTAAGCGTTGTCATATCCAGATTCATCTCTTGCCCGAAGGTGTAAGGACGAACCAACTTCCCTTCGTGAAAGAAATGTATGTCAGCAGGAGGTGCGTAGATAAATTCTGTATTACGCGTATGCAAATTATAAGGGGCTAAAAATTCGCAAATAATAATGGATGCGTACATGAAAATGATGAACACACCCGACCACACAGCCACTTTGTGCTGACGGAAATACCACCACATAAGCCGGAGTTGGGAGGCATTAACCGCAGGTCCCGTGTGATTATTATCTGCTTCAACATCATTGGGATCGTAGGGCGCATCTGAAACATAATGTTCAAGCGGTGCACCGGGTGGCGGCAATGGTGAATTCATCGCTCTTTCCCCGCACCAAAACGTATTCGCGGATCGAGTAGCGCCAAAGCGATATCAGAAACCAACACCCCTATCACGGTAAGAAAAGCGAGGAACATGAGAAACGAGCCCGCCAGATACATATCTTGGCTTTGCAGAGCCTTTATCAACATGGGGCCCGTCGTTTCGAGCGATAGAACGATAGCCGTAACTTCAGCCCCTGATATGACCGCTGGCAATATAGAACCAATATCCGATACGAAAAAATTCAAAGCCATGCGCAAGGGATACTTCATCAGTAGGCGTGTTGAACCCATGCCTTTTGCTCGAGCGGTTACCACGTATTGCTTTTTCAACTCGTCCAGCAAATTTGCTCGAAGACGGCGAACCATGCCCGCTGTACCAGCCGTTCCAATAATCAATACTGGAATCCATAAGTGTTCGAGTATGGATTTGAATTTCTCCCATGACATGGGCTGGTTGAGGTACGACTGATCCATGAGATGACCAATGGATGTGCCAAACCAAATATTGGCAAAATACATCATGACCAATGCCAGTATAAAATTTGGCACAGCGATTCCGATCATGCCAACAAATGACAGGCCGTAGTCACCCCAACTGTATTGATGCGTTGCAGAGTAAATACCAATAGGAAACGCAATCATCCACGTAAAGATGATGGTTACGACAGACACTAAAATGGTTAACCACAAACGCTCACCGACAACTTCATTAACAGGCAAGCGGTATTCAAACGAATAACCAAAGTCACCCACCATCATTCCACCTAGCCAATGAAAATAGCGTTTGTATATGGGTTGATCGAATCCGTACCGTTCTTTGAGCACTTCAATTTCAGCCAAATCGGCCGTCTCACCCATGGCCTTTAACTCGGCAACATAGCTTTCAAAGTAATCGCCAGGTGGCAACTCGATGATGGTGAAAACCAGTGCAGATATAATCAGCAACGTAGGGATCATCGTGATGATCCGCCATAAGATATAGCGCAGCATGGTTATCCCGCTTCCTTAATCCAGAAGGTGTCTGGCATATACACCCCCAAATAGCTCATAGGTTCAAAACCATACAAACCTTCTTCCGGTACATTTTGTAACTGCTCAGATTTCACAACCGGTTGTAGAGTGCCATTGACCGTACCTATAGAGAAGACTTGGTCAGCATGAATATCAAGCATTTGATGCCATATCTTCTCTCGCTGCTCACTGTTAGTGGTCAACAACCACTGGTCTAGCAATTGACCAAGCTCTTCAACCTTACCCATATCAGCAGGCCGACCTTGACTGTGACCTGACAAATAGTACAACCCCCAAACTGGCCATTGAAGTTGATCGTTGGTGGTTGGTGCTAATTCTGTTGGTGGCATATCGGCTGACGGAAGGCCGTTATCCAGTCCTTGCCATGCCGACATTAATACTTCACCACCGACCACTCGGCTGCGAAAGATATCGCGTTGAGAGTTACGAATAAACAGCGCCACACCGATTTGACGGAAGTGATCAGTAATGAGTTCAAGTACGTCTGTCTCTAACGTACTTTCACCGGCAGACTCTATGGTGATATTGGCCTGGCGCCCATCTGGCAAATACCGAATACCGTTAGGGCCTCTCTCAGCGATACCGACCTCATCGAGCAACGCATTGGCTTGCTCCGGGTCGAAGTCGCTCCACTTTGTAGAATACTCAGGCTTGTACAAAGGGCTTTCGGGTAGAACCGTATTGGCACTTTCTCTGGCTAAGCCATAACAAATGACTTGATTGATTTCACGACGGTTGATGGCAAGTGACAAGGCTCGACGTACACGAACATCTTGAAACAATGCTCTCCAAACTTCGTCCTTACACGTTAAGTTTGGAAACAACGCAACACTTGAACCTCGCGATGATCTCCACAGCGACACTTTTATGGGGAAGCGACTCTCCGCCTCCTTTATTAAGGTGTAATCCGGTAAGCCTAACGCGGTTGCTTGTAAGTCACTTTCGCCGGTGGCTGTTTTTGCGCCAATCAACCCAGCGGAGCTCACATTGAGTTGCAAACGATCGACGTAAGGTAATTGCACACCATTTTCATCAACACGATGAAAATACGGGTTGCGCTCAAACATAAACTGTTCAGCCGGAGAAAAGGTTCGCGGTCGCCAAGCTTCCAATGTGGGAAGGTTCGGATTTTCTGGACGGTTCTGTCGCATCATCTTTCGGTGCAAGCGGACCCACGTATCAACCCGCTGTTGCTCCATAGATTTTTCGAGCACATCGGCAGATTGAAATTTTACATGGAACTGCCGCATATAAGCTGATGGCAGTGCAAGTGTCTGTGGAATCGGTGAGGCAAGCATACTTAGAAAACGCGGCATGGGAAGGTCCCATGTGTAGCGCACAGTGAGATTATCAAGCACTTCGAATTTGGCAACGTTACCGTTTACTTTCAATCTGGCGGGTGGGCCCGCTCTGAGAATCTCAGGATTTAGAATCACCTCCTCCCAGTAGTAACGAAAATCTTCAGCGCTGAGCTCACTGCCATCAGACCATTTGTGACCGGCTCGCAGCTTAAAGGTAAATATGCGCCCTTCTTCAACCGTATAACTTTCCAATATATCGGGCACCATCTCAAGCTGTTCGTTGTAACCCACCAAGCGCGAATAACTATAAATAGGTACGTAGCGAATATCTTTTTGCCGTCCGATCAACATGCGAACTGTACCGCCCTGCGTACCAGGCTCACGACCTAGGGACTTCATGTTCAACACACGGGGACTGTCAGGCAGGCGATCTTTTAATGGCTTTAAAAGATCATCGGCAAGCGTCGTTTCGATAACCTTATACTTATCGCTGGCAGCTAGTAGGCTCGCTGGCAACGTTGATGAGGCTAAAAGCGCTAGTAACGCTCTACGGGTAATCACGATGTCAACTCCTTAGCATTAGCCGTACTACGAGCCAACACAAAGTGGTCCGCACTTAACTCAACCGGACTTAATGAACCCGGCCCATCTTCCTGAAACGCTTTCGCCCAGCTTTGCGATGAGGTGGCACTTGTTTGCCCAGCCGCATCCAAATCTAATGGTCTATCCAGATCAGGGAATGGCACAGCGTTGAGTAACGCTTTGGTATACGGATGCACCGGATTATTCATGATCACGTCGCGCGGAGCCAACTCAACAATTTTACCTGCCCACATAACCGCTACCCGGTCAGCGACATAATCAATAACGGCAAGGTTGTGTGAGATAAACAAATAGGTCAGCCCCATGTTCTTTTGCAGATCTTTCAGCAAGTTTAGAATTTGCGCTTGTACCGACACATCGAGTGCCGACACGGGTTCATCACAAATAATAAGGCTAGGTGCCACTGCTAAAGAACGAGAAATTCCTATTCGTTGGCGTTGCCCACCTGAAAAACTATGCGGATAACGCTGCAGAGCATTACTCCCCATACCCACCGCATGCAACAGCGCCTCAGTTGCATTATCTCTTTGCTTGCTATTGCCACGCTTATGAATTTCAAACGGCTCGCGCAATATATTGTTGATAGTCATACGCGGTGACAAAGACGAGATAGGGTCTTGGAATACCATCTGAATTTTGGTTCGCAGTGCTAATAACTCTTCGCCCTCTGCGGCCAAAACATCAATATCTTCGCCTTCATCATTAAATGAAATACTGCCGCTATCTGGAGCGATAGCTCGCATTAGAATTTTGCTCAGCGACGTTTTACCACAGCCACTCTCGCCGACCAGCCCTAGACACTCACCACGCCGAATATCAAAACTCACACCATCCACCGCTACCGTGTGCTGGGCGGTGTCTAAAAACTTCCAGTCTTGCTTTTTGGTTGCGTAGGTCTTTCTCAAGTTTTTAACTGAGAGCAAAATGTCGGAGGTCTGTTTTCCGCTTCTTTCTGGCGCAAGTACTTTTTCTAACAGATTTTCGACATTGGTATCGATGTCTCGCAGCGGGGTCAGACGTGTATCGCGCGACATACCAAAATGCGGAATGGCATCCATCAAGCCTTTCAAATAAGCATGCTTAGGCGAACGGAAAATAGCATCAACAGGCCCAGCTTCCATAATTTGGCCGCGGTATATGACGGACACTTCGTCAGCCATATTAGCCACCACTCCCAAATCGTGAGTGATCAGCAAAATGGCCATATGCAGGCGGGACTGCAGTTCTTGTAATAGTTTGATGATTTGCGCTTGTATGGTGACGTCCAGCGCTGTGGTCGGCTCATCGGCAATCAACAAAGCAGGTTCGCATATGAGCGCCATGGCGATCATAGCTCGTTGGCGCATACCACCTGACAACTCGAACGCATACATATCGAACACTTTGGCAGGTTCTGGAAAACCCACCATGTCCAACATCTCCTCGCAACGCGCTCGTTGCTCAGCCGGACTCAATATTGTGTGCTCTTTCAGCACGTCGTTTATTTGATCGCCGATAGTATGTAACGGCGAAAACGAGGTCATCGGCTCTTGGAAGATCATGCTGATACGACGCCCGCGAATTCCGCGAATCTCTCGACCGTCGCGCGGCAATTTTACGGTATCGCTCACCTTGCCTTCATCGTTGGGGTCGGTGAATATGACGCTACCGCTAACCTCGGCAAATTCGGGCTGCAAGCCCAAGATGACTTGGCTGATAACGGACTTACCGGAACCAGACTCACCCACTAAGGCTGTCACTTTGCCTGGCATTACTCGCAGGCTGACACCTTTGACGGCATCTATTCGCCCTTCGAGGAGTGGAAAAGAAACCCGAAGATCTTCGATCCGCAGTATTTCTCTGTTCGTATCTGCCTGATGCGCCATATTTTGATTACTTCTGTGTTGCCTGAACGCGTGCGGTGCCGAATTCGACATCATTTGTGCAATATGACAAGAAACGTAGAGACCGCCCAGCAACCTTAGTTCCCTTTGGCTGTCTACTACAAGCTAAGTCCACACGCCCTAGCGTGCTGTGCCAAAATAACACGACTATATGAGTGACTGTAGAAATTTGAGCATGAGTCAATGTCAGCCAAGGATAGAGTAAACGAAAAACTGGCAGCTGCCGAGTCATTGCGCCTATCAGGGCAATTTGATGGCGCACGCCAGATACTAGAGGCCCTAAAAACGGACCCGGAGCTCGATCTACTTGGCCTTCCCACCGCTTTTGGCCTGCCTCGTCGTCTGCAATCAGCTTTCATGAAATTGGCAAAAGCTGAAAAAGATGTCATTCGTACAGCTGGCTACCGATTTCATTTAACACCTCCCCCCCATTTATTAAACCCTTACTGCCAATTCTCGACCGATGAAAAAATAGCGATTAATCAGGCGAATAAGTGGCCTGTTCCTAGATCTATTCATCAGATTTGGGTGGGATCAAACCCAACCCCTTACGGCACGGCGGCGTGGCAACAATACGCTCAAGCGCATGGCTACGAATACACGTTATGGCTTGAAAAAGACCTAGAAGCCTTCGGTGTGTTGGATCATCCGGCTTATCAAGAAATGCACAATAAGGGCGATTATCCCGGTGCTGTTGATGTCGCACGCTATATAGTGCTGGAGAAACTCGGTGGTATTTATTTGGATTGCGACTGGTACCCGGCTCGTCAGGACATCAGCTTCCACGACATCATGCCCATGATAGGCATTGGCGGCATGGCGGAAGATATTCCCCGCAACACAGGTAAAGGCGGATTGCTACTGGCTAATTCAATGATCATGGCACCGCCAGAGCATCCCGTCCTTCGACGTTTGCTGGATTCCCTGCCCGACGCCATGCGAGTCCTGCCTGATGCTCCAGCTTGGTGGGCAACAGGCCCGTTACTGTTTACGTTGATGTGTCGCGGTGGCGCTATGACGCTTGCCGACTCAGATATTGTTGCTGGGAGCCTACCTCAGGATACGCCGCTGGAAGACGTCATCAATTGGTGCACTGACTGCCAAAATAATGAAGGTGGCTTGCTACTCAGCTGGAAGTCTTGGGTCTGGTAAATCGGCAGACAAAATAGTGTTTATTGACACCCATTGACACGCCTGGTTGCTTGCAGTGGCTTCAAACAAACTTTCCATAAAATCCCATGCTGCCTCATCGTGCACTAAATGATGAGTTAAAAAACCAATGGGTGTTTGTGTGTGTTTAATCGTTTTAACAAAATCGGCAACCAACTCATCAGTTGGACGACCACCGCGTGTTCCTTTCCAGTCGATGAGATCAACGTGCGTATTAATCATGCGTATGGGGGCGGGTTTTTCGCGACCAAATGTCGACAGCGCCTGAAAGCCAATTGCCGGTAATTCCTCGACGACCTCTTTGGCAATACGGTTCCAAGGCGGCACAAGTAGCGGTACAAATTGATCGGCGTAAAAATCTGACAAAGCCGTAAAGCCTGCCTTTAGCTGAGCAACGATATCTGAGGTGTCGCGGTGATTGCCGAGCTCCTGCTTCTTCTCGCTATCGGGAGCATGGTTGGTATGCGCCCACCCATGCACCGATACGCTAAAGTGTGGTGCATGCTTCAAGTGAGCAGCGAGCTCTATGCCCGTATCGGCCGGTATTACAGCCAAGTTCGCAGGCACGGTAGTTTTTTTAGTTAGAGCAATAAAACGATCGAGCGCTTGGCTGGGCATCACAGCGTCGTCATCACGCAACCAGAACTGCACGGGCGCGCCTTCATCTTCGCGTCGTTTTAATTCATCCAACAGTGCTTGCATTGGCTTAGCCTCACTCACAACACAGTACCGATCGCGCGCTGTAAAATTTTTCCAAGTGTCACGCTTGCCTGCTTGGAAGTATGATCATCATGAACATGTCGCAGAGCGTTTCTGGCCATGCGGTGTCGTTCGTCTGCATTGGTCAGCAAACGCGCTATGGAGTTCGCTAATGCAGACACATTGTCGTCTTCTACCAAAATGCCCGTGCGCTCATGCTTGACCACCTCAGGTACACCGGCTGTATTAAATGCCACAACTGGTAGTCCCGCAGACTGAGCCTCTAAGTAAGCCAAGCCATAAGCCTCACCGCAGCCTGGCCAGACATACACGGCGCCTGCAGCGTATACCGATGCAACATGCATAGGTGAGAGTGCTCCATACCAGATGATTTTCTCAGGTGGCAGCTTTTCGAACAGCGCGTGTATTTGAGCTTTCATAGGGCCATCACCAACAACATTCAGCACCCACGGTATGTGTTCAATAAGCGCAAGTGCTTCGGCTAAGGCCACGTAACTATCGAATTTATCACCCGGTCGCATCATTGCAACTGCAACCAAATTGAGCTTGTCAGAAATTGTTTGCAGCGGAGCATCGACAACTGGCGTAATAAAAGGCTTGAGCCTAACAAGGTTTGCAGTTGGAGAGCCTTCTCTCAACCCCAGCTTATCTCGCTCTGTGAAATACACATTCACCGCCGCATCATTCACCGCCTCTAGCACTTTGTTTTGCGCCTCCCCCCAAAAACCCTCCGTGCGGCGCTGTGAATAACTGGCCTCAGCGGTGACGTAGGGAATACCAAACGCCTTACACAAGGGCGGGCCGATTAAATCGGGAGATTTGTAATAGGGGTGATAACAAAACCAACACACTGGTGCTCCCTGCTCATTCCACAGCTGGGTTAAACGCTCAACCTCTTGCGCAGCATCGGCTAACAACTGAGTGTTAGTGGGCTGATCGTGAGGATCTCTGATACGTGCACGAAGCTGGGAGGCTGTTTCGACAACATAGCCATACTCCTGCATGCAGCGTATGAGCGATCTGGCCATCAATCTGTCACCGGAGGGTACAGCATGCTCGGCAGATTTTAACGGGGCATAAAAGGCAATAGGCTGTGCTTTCACGATACGTTACCCCGTTGCCAGTGTGTGGAACTAGAAGAAACACGACTACAGTCTGTAGGTGCCCGTGCTCAAAGAGCTGACTTCGTCTGGTTGTTATTTTAGCAGACATCGTTTAGCCAACGCTTTTTGTGCGGTTACTGCCACACCCTGTGTGAATGCGTTAATCTGCCTCCATGCAATCCACCAATTTACCCAAAGTCGCCGTTATCGCTGATGCGCATTTGCACGATATGCACAGCAATTACGACGGCGTATTCATCACCCTAGAAGATCAACCTTTGTGCTTACGATCGTGGAAAGATACGCGTCGATCCTCGCGTGTTTTCAATGAGAGCCGAATGGCACTCACCGAGGCGCTAGAGAGCATTCGTAGTAGTGGTATTTCGTTTGTTGTTCTACTGGGGGACTATTCGGACGATGGGCAAATCGAGTCCATTGACAGAGTGGTTGATATATTGCGCCATTATCAACAGGCACATGGAATAGTCTTTTTTTCCATCCCAGGCAATCACGACTATTACGGACCTGCAGGCAAACACCAATCAACCCGCTTTGCTATCTCCGCCGAAGAAACAGTACTGGTAACGAGTGATCCCGACATTGCGAAGAGCGAACCTGACAGTGCGGTGGTGTCTAAAAAAATGTACTGCCCAGGTGCCGTAGATGCATTGCAACCTATGGCAGAGTTCGGCCTTTTTCGTCAAAAGAGTTACTTACACTGGGAAACACCGTTTGGGTTGAACGACAAGCTAGATAGTCGTGTGTACACGGCAACGTCTGCTGACGATCAAGTCTCTTATTCGTTAACCGATGCGTCGTACTTGGTTGAACCGTCTCCAGGACTGTGGTTATTGCTCTTGGATGCAAACGTGTTTGAACCTCGAAACGGGCAATGGGACATTACTCAGAAAAAAGCGTTTCTTGATAGTTCAGATGCGGGCTGGAATGCTGTTGTTCAACAAAAGCGACACCTTATGAATTGGATACGCGATGTATGTAAACGATCTGAAGAACAAGGCAAGTGTTTACTGGCGTTTTCTCACTACCCCGCTATTGATCCGTATAACGACACACACGGTGGCTATGAAAAACTGTTTGGAGCAACGTCGGTTAAACGCCGCCAACCTAACATTGATGTTGCAAAACAGTTATTAGATGCCGGTTTAAAGATACATTTTGGCGGGCATATGCATGTTAATAGTACGAGTCAATTTTATTCCAATGGCTCAATGCTAACTAATATTGCCGTACCCTCACCAGTCGCTTTTCCGCCTGCCTACCAAGTTGTTCAAGCAGGAATAGATCACTGCGACATTGAAACAGTTTCACTAGGCTCACTGAAACTTGACCCACGGTTAATGGATTTTTACACAGCCGAAAATGCGGCCAGTGATGATGCTTTTGACGTAGCGTTGTCTTCAACGAATTACGGTGAGTTTTTATATAAGAGAATTTATGCGCGTGTGCTGCATCGTTATTTTATAAAAGATTGGCCTGCCGAATTAGTTTCTCAAGTTAAAAAAACGACGGCTGCAGATTTGTTTTATTTACTGCATGCTCAGGCTTTGTCGTCAGAATGTTTAACGCTTCGTGCGGTGGGCACCGCTGATGATTCATCTGCAGCTGCGTCAATGAAATCATTAGCCGCCAAATACGAATTGGACTACGATTCTTTCGCTAGCCACGCATTACTGGAATGGGTAGCGGACTGGTATTGTCTGCGTGATGCAAGCAGTCAAGTACACACCGCCATTAGTGCTGAAAAGCTCAAACGGTATCAGTGTTTATCCGAGCATTTTGGCGACGCCACACTACCAGTCGTTACGAGCCACGCAGAATTCTTCACGGTTTTTCTTGGCATGATGCAAGGATCGCTAGCTGACTCGCACCACGCCACCCAAAGCATCCCCCTAACCCATTCAGGTACCCCGAGGGTCTGACCCCAATAGGTTTTTGATTTTTATAGGGTTATGGATTTTTTTAAGGGTTATTTGGGCTTAAATGCGGGGTTTTGGGGGTAAAAAGTGCGGTTTAAGGGGGCTAGCTAAGACTCTGCGGCTTTACCGCCCATGCATGGCGGAGATGTTGGAACTTCGCCACCGCGCTTTGCCCATTCTTCAGACGTGTAGGTATGCATGCTCAGGGCGTGCACGCCGTTTTGTAGTTGCTCAGCCAGCAGCTTATTAACTGTGCGGTGCCTGGCAATTAATGAAAGCCCGTCGAAGGCTTCACTCACTATCACTAATTTGAAGTGTGTTTCTGAATTTGCAGGCACATTGTGCATGTGACTTTCGTTGAGCACATCTAGACGAATCGGCGTCAGTTCTTGCACAACAAGGTCATTAATTTGAGTTGAGATATTCACAAGCAAGTCCGCAATAAAAGGTAAGCGAGGTGTTTAGTCGTGCAACGTAAGCTAGCTAGAAGCTGCGACGACCCTACACATCAGGCGAGGCAGGTATCGGCCGAAGCTTTGTGCTTAATCGCGATGCCTGACCCGTTAAGTGATATTCGTAAATAGCCGCGTATGCCATAACCGCTCTGACATAGCGACGGGTTTCGGTAAACGGAATGGTGTCGATCCAAATGTCCGCATCTTGAATGTTGCTATCCAACCATTGATCTATACGGTGTGGTCCGGCGTTATAACTGGCCGTGGCCAACACTTGATGGTCGTCAAACTTGTCCATGACGTGTCGCAAGTAGTACGCACCAAAATCAATGTTCGTTGATGCATTCGTCAAATCACCTTTCCAGTTCTTATCGCCCTGCAATTTGGCAACGTACTTAGCGGTGTTTGGCATCAACTGCATTAAACCCACAGCCCCAGCCCCCGATTTAATATCACGAATGTACGCACTCTCTCGACGCATAACGCCGAATATCCACGCAGGCTCTATTCGGTTTTTCGCTGATGCTTTGGCTACTTCTGGACGGTACAACACAGGAAAGCGAACTGATATCGCGCGCTTTTGTTCTGTTTTACCAGCGGTAAAGATCGCCCTATCGTATAACGACCAATGGCTGGCCAAGACAGCACCTGCAGCCAATTCATTTTCTGATTTATTGCGAATCCAACTGTTCCATTCCCGGCGACTTTCGCCCGTCAGGTTCGCAAAATGAAATTCGCGAGCTCGAATAAGCTCAGGCTCAGCGGCGATCTCATCTAATAGCACCCTGTCGACAACGAATGGATCATCATAAATGGAATAATCCAGCTTCAATCTATCGGCTGATAAGAAGCCATGATAAGACTGCAACTCAGCTAGCTCCTGGTAGATGACTTGCGCCCGCGCAGGTTCTCCAAGTTGTTGTAAGGCTCTCGCCTCCCAATATGCCCAATGATCTTCCTGCTGCTCAATAACTGGCAGCTCGCTAATACCGCTACGCACCGCTGGCCAATCTTCTGCTCGCAGCGCTGTGCGAATACGCCACTCTTGTAACTCTAAGTCGGCAGGCTTTGCATCAAACGTGTACAGCCACTGATGCGCCTCTGGCATTCGGCGGTAGGCTGAACGCATTGAAATTGCGCGATTTGTATCGTAGTAACGGTCGGCATAAAACACGTAATCGTCACGAATCGACAACCAATGATTCATGGCAGCGGTCGTGTCCTCTTTCGACCACTTAACAACCAAGTCAGCAATAATTCGTCGGTTCAGCACATTGTCTGCGGCTAGCTCGCCGCTGAGTAAATACGCTTTAGGATCATCGATGGACGCCATCCATTGGGCAACTTTTTTGCGATCTGCTGTTGCCAAATAATTGAGCAAAGGCTTCGCAAACTCAGGTTTATCAGCGGCCATAGCCTGATAAATTTTCTCCCAAATATCAATCACCGACAGCGTTGAGGTGGCTTCTAATACCGTTAGAACCTCAGCGCAAATCTGTGGTTGTTTTTTAGGCTGAAGCCACAAGTCTAAACTGGCTTGGTCGAATACCTTGAGCTGACCTAGCTCGTATTTAGCCCGAGTCGTGGTGCAAGACAAGGACGCTGCTTGCCTAAAATCACTGAGATCCAGAAACAATTTCCATTGCTCGGTATCCGCAAAACGCTTTTGTAGCTTACGGGTTAATTTACGCGTTAAGTGAGTTTGTCCAACCGACTTAGCGAATTGGCTAAGCTCGTCAATGTCATCGGCATTGGGCCGGTTAACAGACCAATCACGCAATAGGTTTTCGTGGGCCAAGTAAGGCTGAAGTGGATAACCATCGAGCGAGTTATATAGGCTATCGAATGTCTCCATCGAGCCTGCTGCCAGAGCTTTTCGGGCCTCAACGAAGCGCTCGCGCTCAGCGACATAGATAAAATTCGGGTCGACTAACGATAGCTTGGCAGTATTGGCACTCACGCCTGCGGCCAGCGATAGGCAGGCGCAAAGAGCTGCCAATGGCCCAAGTGGCCGGCAGTTTCGATATTTTTTGATCATGTCTCACACCCAAAACGAACCGGCATTGGATAATGCACAGCAAAGACAGATAGAATTATTGTTATGCAACACACTGTAGTACAAAGCGAGAAATATGCGAGCATCTGACAACAAATTAACACCTATTGCAGCCCAAGCGCCCTCCGAGGCCAGTTGCGTCAACGTTTCGGGTTACCGCTTCGTTCATTTGGAGTATTTACCCCTGATTCAGGCGGATATGCATGCAGCATTAGCCGAAACCGGTGTGCTAGGGACCATTCTGATAGCCGAGGAAGGTATTAACGTCGCTCTGGCAGGTTCTCGAAGCCAAATAGACAACGCCTGCGAGTATTTGAATGCCGATCAGCGTTTCTCTGGCCTGTGGCTCAAGGAGAGCCTGTCTGAGACCCGACCTTTCTCTAAGTTAAAGGTCCGTATCCGGCACGAAATTATCGCCTTTGATGGGCCCGACGCGGCTGATCGTCAGTTGCACCGCCCTGTGGCGCCAGCCATTGCGCCTGAGAGCGTGTCAGAGTGGATAGAGTCCGGTAAAGACTTTACGCTTCTGGATACCAGAAATACCTACGAAATTGAGTCAGGCACGTTTGAGCAAGCTGAACATCTCAACATTGCCCACTTTCGAGATTTCCAGACAGCTGTCAACGAAGCGCTTGAACAAGGCACCCTTGATCGAGAGAAACCGATTGTGACGTTTTGCACCGGTGGAATCCGCTGTGAAAAGGCCGCCCCCTGGATGATGGAACAAGGCTTCACAGAGGTCTACCAAATTGAAGGCGGCGTGCTCAACTACTTTGAAAAGACTGGCGGCCGCCACTGGAACGGGGATTGTTTTGTCTTTGATGACCGGGTCGAAGTCGATAAAGCGCTAGACCCAACAGGCGCTACTTGGTGCACTGAGTGTCAGCTGACCGTTCAGCCCGATCAAATATGCACGTGTCAGTCTTCTAATACAGCCATCGATATGGTGTAGCTCTTACCCTGCTTAAGCTTGGTGTAATTGCCAAACACATCGTTAAAGGAGCGCTTGATAAACCCACGCAATCCGTTAATGGTGACAACGACTATTCTCGCGCCGGGCTTCATCTGACGCTTGGCATCATGGAACATGATTTGAAAAAACTCGTTACCCACTTTGGCAGGCAAGTTCGAGACGATAAGGCTAAACCGTAGGTCTGGCGACACATGACTCAAGCCGTTACTCAAATAGGCTTGCGCATTGCCCAGCCCGTTTCTACTGGCATTAGCCTGAGCAAATTCAATCGCTAGAAAGTCTTTATCGACCATATGCACCTGACCCGCTGGGGCCTGATGCGCGATAGCGGCTCCAATTGGGCCGTAGCCACACCCCATGTCCAGTGCGACGTCATCGTCTTTAACATCCAAATGTTCCAGAAGAAGTAACGTACCGTCATCAATTGCACGAGGAGAAAACAGCCCCCAAGTGGTATGAAAGGTGAAAGGTCGACCCACTAGGTCAGCTGTGACGATTAAGTCTTTTTTTAAATGTTCAACGCTCATCGTGTCAGTATCGCATCGAAGGGCTACTTTTCGTGCAATAAGCGGCCTAATTCGCTACTCTTCCACTCATTTAGTCTCGAGGAACTACAGATGCGCTTGATTTTGCTGGGAGGACCGGGTGCCGGAAAAGGCACACAAGCTGGATTTCTGACAGAACGCTACGGCATTCCACAGATTTCTACCGGTGACATGCTTAGAGCTGCCGTTAAGGCTCAGACCCCTCTTGGCATTGCCGCCAAGAAAGTGATGGATGCCGGCGATCTGGTCTCAGATGACATCATCATCGGCCTGGTCAAAGAAAGAATTAAACAAGCAGATTGCGAAAAAGGATTTCTGTTCGATGGATTTCCTAGAACACTTGCGCAAGCAGACGCCATGAAAGATGCCAAGGTAGCATTGGATGCTGTCGTAGAAATCGATGTGGCGCAGGAAGAAATCATCAAGCGCATGAGCGGCAGACGCATTCATGAGGCTTCCGGACGTAGCTACCATGTTGAGTACAACCCACCTAAGGTGGCGGAGACTGATGATGAGACCGGTGAGGCTCTTATCCAGCGTGAAGACGACAAAGAAGAGACCGTACGCTACCGCTTAGAAGTCTACAAAGATCTGACGGCACCACTCGTATCGTACTACCGCGATTGGGCCGACACAGATGGTCCAGCCTACGTGCATGTTCACGGTGTTGGCTCTGTAAATGACATCAAAACGTCGATTTTCGATGCATTGGATGCTGCGACGTCTTAGTCGAGCTTCAAATCAGGCAGGGCGACTATGCCCTGCCCGATCTTCCCTTTAACGCTTACACACGCTGAAAAGCTGCGTAAGACCTGTTGGCGTTAACAACAGGCGGGACCGTAAACGTTTCTCTATAACAGGACTTGCTTAGCTGCCTGCAAGACTTGCTCTGGTTGTTCTGACAACACCATATGCCCGCACTCGGTTATGACTTTCAGCTCTGCTGAGAGTTGATCAGCAAGACCTCGGCTCATTTTCATGGGCGTCATGCGATCGCTATCCCCAACGATTAGTGTGCAACGTCTTTGGCCGAAGGCAGCTGCTGCCTCAGCTAAGCCAACGTAATCGTTGCACGCCTGCAAATCGGTATACAAAACACCTGGCTTGGCACGCTCCAACAATGCCATGGCAGAGTTGAGCACACTAATACCTGCGACATGATTGTGCCCCAGCTGAGAACTGTGACAGTGGCTAAAAATAGCGATCATGTCGACAGCTGATTGATCATTCGCTTGTGCCGCATCTAGCAATGGCTGCCCAACAGGCATTGGATAACCACTGCCAAACATCAACAGAT
The DNA here is from genome assembly GCA_937991945.1 of uncultured Granulosicoccus sp. Taxonomy (GTDB): domain Bacteria; phylum Pseudomonadota; class Gammaproteobacteria; order Granulosicoccales; family Granulosicoccaceae; genus Granulosicoccus. The sequence goes on along the minus strand of CALKLO010000003.1, from coordinate 39,978 downwards.
GCTCAACACTGTCTGGTTGCTGACCCGCAGCATCTGCAGCAATCAAAGCGCCCATGCTGTGCCCACCAAGAACCACAGGCGTTGCTGGAAGCTTATGATCGCTTTGCAGGTGCGCAATTAGCTGCCAGACAAAACGTGCGTTGTCTTGGATGCTCGTCAGTGGCTCACCTGAGGAGGCGCCATGACCCGGAAGATCGGGTGTCACCACGTTGTACCCATGCCGAGCAAAATAGCGAGCAAGCAGTACCCAAACTGTACGGTCCATGCCTGCGCCATGCAGCAACACAAGCGTGCGACGATCAGATTCCCATTCAACGCCACCTTGCCCAACAAAAATATCGCAGTTGTCGATGCTGACTATCATGAGCTTCTCACCGCTCGCTTAAGCGCCTGATTTAAATCTGCTAAGAGATCCTTCACGTTTTCCAAGCCCACGGATAGACGCACAAGACCCGGTGCGATTCCCGCAGCGTTGAGTGCATCATCGTCCATTCTTGAATGCGTAGTACTAGCCGGATGAATGACCAACGATTTCGCATCACCGACATTAGCCAGGTGCGAGAAAAGTTGTAGGCTTTCAATAAAGGCCCCTCCCACTTTTCGACCACCAGCAAGCTCAAAACTAAACACAGCACCCGCACCTTTCGGCAACAAGATTTTCGCCAGCTCGTGATCTGGGTGAGTCGGCACTGACGGATGATGAACCGCTGAGACAGCCTCATGAGCAGATAAATATTTAACAATTTCTTCGGTATTTTGTACGTGCCGATCCATGCGCATAGGCAAGGTTTCTAAACCTTGTAACAAGTGAAAGGCATTGCCAGGCGACAACGTTGCACCAAAGTCTCTGAGCCCTTCTTTTCGAGCACGCATGATATACGCAGCAGGCCCGAATTCTTCGACAAAATCCATTCCGTGAAAGCCTCCATAGGGTTCGGATATTTCAGGAAAACGGCCCGACGCTTCCCAATCAAATCGGCCACTGTCGACAAGCACACCACCGAGCGCAACACCATGACCACCCATAAATTTAGTCAGTGAGTGCATAACGATATCTGCGCCTAGGCGTATCGCTGGCATCAGGTAAGGCGTGGTTAACGTGGCATCGATCATTAGAGGTACACCCGCCGCATGAGCAACGGCCGATACCTTGGGAATATCCAACACTTCGCAACGAGGGTTAGCCACCGTCTCTGCAAATACAACGCGCGTTTCTGGCCGAATAGCTGCCGCGAAAGCATCAGGATCTCGTGGGTCGACAAAAGTAGTTTCAATGCCAAAACGCGGCAATGTGTAGCTCAGTAAATTGTGCGTTCCGCCATAAAGCGAACGAGAAGCCACGATATGCCCACCAGCGCCTGTAATAGTCAGCAAACCCAAATGTATAGCTGCCATACCACTAGCGGTGCATACAGCGCCCACGCCGCCCTCAAGCGCTGCAACACGCTCTTCGAGCACCGCTACCGTCGGGTTGGAAATGCGTGAGTACACATGCCCTGCACGAGCGATATCAAAAAGGGATGACGCCTTATCACTGTCATCAAACACAAATGATGTGCTTTGGTAAATAGGTGTAGCCCGAGCTCGTGTTTCACTGTCGGGCTTCTGGCCCGCGTGCAACGCAAGGGTGTCGAATCCCAGAAATTCTGGTCCACTCATTAACGAATGCCTCTTAGTAGGGTTGCCAGCATCATGTGACGCCGAATTCTTCTTCTCGTGCCCGTTTTACCACATCATAGTGCTCTGCTAGCAAATCACTTTTGGTAACCACGCCCAGAAGCTCTGAACGATCACCTGGCTCCGATGCCACCACGGGAATGAACTCTAGTTCACGCGCAGCCATTTCCTGAACGGCTGTCACAATATTGGTCATATCCGTTATGGAGTATTCAACATCAATAGCCGACTCAATGGCCATGGAATCCATACCGTTCTCTATAGCGTGGGCAATGAGCAATGACAGACTAACGCTTCCAGCGAACGCAGAGTTATCGTCAATAAAAATGGCCAAACGTTGCCGCTCCAACCCCATGAGCGATTCAAGTTCGCCTGTTGTCATCCAGGGTTCTGCGAGCACGTAGTCGTCAGTGGTTAAGTGCTCTACACGATGCGTCATTAGCAGGCTGATATCTCTCCCGCGCGAGATATTGATATTTCGGCGGGCTAACTGCCAACGAAAAAACGAACCGTGCTCCCCCGTTTGCATAACGCTTGACGCAAAAGCGGCTGCTGTCATAACACCTAATGTTATGCCGTAATCTCGTGTTAATTCAAACACGATTAGCACGGTGGATATAGGCGCACCTAATAACGCAGAAGCTACCGCCGCCATACCAATGGTGGCATAGACGCCTTGATCGCTTAAGGACAAACCGGCGCTACTAGCAACAAACCAAAAGAGTCCACCCAGCATGCTACCTAAAAATATGGCAGGACCAAAAACACCACCGGCAAAGCCACTGCTCAGCGCAAGGCATACGACAAACAACTTTGCTATTAACAAGTAGAGCAGCAAGTCGCTTTGTAACGCACCACTGAGTGCCAATAAGGTTCCTTCAAATCCGATACCTAATAGGTACGGCAGAGGAACGGCAATTGAGCCGAATATTAATCCAGCAATGGCCGGATGACACCAACGCGGCAATTGAGTCCAGCTCCATATATGCCCAAGCCCGCCGGTTAACGCCAATAGACTTTTAGCAACCAACGCACCGCACACACCGAGCAAGGCAAATAACAATAACTCCCACTGCGATGCAATGGAATGAGGCGTTACTGGAAACAACGCGAAACTGCCCAGAAAATACTCACGCACCACCATGGCCAACATAGCGGCGATAACAATAGGCGCAAATACCCTTAGTGTGAAATACCCAACGATAACTTCAAGCGCAAAAATGACGGCAGCAATAGGCGTATTAAAAGACACGGCGACTGCCGCAGCTGCACCACAACCCAGAAGTGCAAGAGATTGTTTGTGATCAAGACCGAGCTTTTCGGCCAGCCATGCACTAATGGACGCACCGATATGTACTGCAGGTCCTTCACGTCCAAGTGGCGCACCCACACCCAATGACAATGCAGCCGCAATGCCTGCACCAAAACCTGATCGTGCTGGCATACGCGCACTATTCATCGCGCAGGCCTCCATAACATCAGCGATACCGTGGTACCGCCGCCCAGGCAGGAACTGCATCAAAATACCTAACAACAAGCCCCCTATCGTGGGCACTAAAATGACTTGCCACGCAGGTCGAGCCGCTATGATTTGGGTATAGCGAATTTCAGACGCGGCTCCGTACCCCAGAAACTGGAAAACGGACATTAACTTTATTAATGCAAGCGTGGAGAACCCAACAACAACACCCACCAATGCCGCTAACACGAAATACGTCAGCCTATCTCCCCAACGGGTTGACTGTATGTATTTCAACATCCGACTGACATCGGAATAGCGGCACTCTGGGTTATCACAAATCCGTGATCCCCATTGTTTTGGCCGCAAACCGTTTTCGCAGCGGCGCGATGGCATCTAACCCCAACAAGGCACCCGAGCGTAGGTGGCCCGGAATAGACGCTCTACCTCTGAACCCCTTGGCTAATAAATCGGTCAACCGTACTATCGACTTTTGATCTCGCTGGCGTTGTGCCGCGAACGCCGTCAACAATTCTTCATCGCCAGGATCCTTAGCCAGCTCAGTACTCAATCGCTTGACCAACGCATCAACATCGCGAATAGCTAAATTGTATCCCTGCCCACCAACGGGGTGTAACAGTCGCATGGCATTACCCAGAAGCACTGTTCTAGTGGCTGTTTGAGCATTAGATTCTATGCGTAATAAAGGCGTAACAAAGCGTGGACCCAGCTGACTAAAGCGACCGAGTCGATAACCAAATCGTGTTTGTAATCGCTGCAAATAAGCAGCATCACTCATAGCCTCGATATCTGTTTGTTCATGAGGATCAATACAATCCACAAAGTTCATGAACAGACCGGGTCTTGGCAGTAACGCTAGGGGCCCACTGGGAGTAAACCGTTCATGGGCAACGCCTTCATGTGGCGAGTCGAGCTTTATCATGCCCAACACAGCTGCTTGTTCGTAGTCGACCAGCGAGGTTGCTATACCGGTTGAGTCTCTCACTACCGATGTAATGCCATCGGCTGCAATGAGTAATTTTGCGCGTATGTTGGGCGCACCTTCTACGCTTAGCTGTACGGCATCGCTTAAATGAGACACACCATTAACACGCGTATTGTAGAAACGCTTTACCGTAGTATTGGCACACACAGCGTTTAGCTGTTGGACATAAGCGGCGTTATTAACAACGTATCCGAGTGCCTCAATACTCAACTCATCAGCACTTAAACGGGTGGCTCCAAAATAGCCTTTGTGCGACACATTCACTTTTTTTATAGGGCATGCATCACCGGCAACACTCTGCCAAAGTCCCTGCGCCACTAACCATTGCTGTGTCCCTGAATTCAGTGCCGTGCACCGCTGCTTTAACGCTTGCGACTCAAAATCATTCAGTGCAGTATCGCTTACGAAGCTACTCGCAGAGGCACTTTCACAAGCACCCACAGGCTCAGCCGCTGCATCAATCAGTGCTACCACCCAACCTTGGGCGTTTAGCGCAAGCGCAAGCGGCAGCCCCACCAAACCAGCACCCACAACAGCGATGTCGACATCGACCGTATCAGTCACAACCGCTTGGTGTTGTTTTTTACTCATTGGCGCATGAACGATTCTATGTCGTCAATCGTTTTCGGTACGCCCGATGTCATGACTTCAGGCCCTTTTGCCGTGACGACGATATCGTCTTCAATACGAATACCAATATTTCTGTACGGCTTTGGTATTTTGCGAGAGCTGCCTAAATACAAGCCTGGCTCAACCGTTAACACCATGCCAGGCTCCAAGGCGCGCCATTCACCGTTGAGGCGATACTCACCCACGTCATGCACATCGATACCCAGCCAATGACCCGTGCGGTGCATGTAGTAAGGCTTGTAGGCTTCCTCTTTAATGAGCGCCGGCAACTTCCCTTTTAACACGCCGATATCGCGTAACCCTCGGGTTAACACCTTAACGGCCGCCTCATGCGGATCATTCCAATGGTTTCCAACGCGCGCAGCCTCGATGGCGGCAAGCTGAGCTTCTAAAACAATGTTGTAAACTGTTTTTTGAGCCTCAGTGAAAACACCATTGACTGGAAATGTACGTGTGATATCACCGGCATAGCCGGATAGTTCAGCGCCTGAATCGATCAGTACTAATTCCTTATCGACAAGCACGTCGTCGTTTTCTGTGTAGTGCAAAATGCAACCGTTTTCGCCTCCACCGACGATCGGCGCAAACGCATGAGAGGCTCGGTTAGCCGTGTACTCAGCAATAAGCTCAGCCTCTAACTGGTATTCATGCATTCCGGGCTTGCATTCACGCATAGCCCGCGAATGCGCAGCGGCACTGACGCTGGCAGCTTTGCGCATCAATGCTATTTCTGTCCGGCTTTTATGCACTCGCATTTCATGCAGATGGTAATCCAACGATATAAAGGCATCGGGGTCACCGCCGTCACTTCGGCGACTTGAACGTGCCTTACTCAACCAACCCAGTACGCGCGCATCAAAACCTTGGTCTTTACCTAGGGTGTGGAATACGGACTGCTTGTTCTCTAGTAATCCAGGCAGGATGTCATCGATATCGCCAATAGGGAATGCATCGTCAGCGCCTAGCGCATCGGGTGCATCCTCGACACCCAAACGCCTGCCATGCCAGGTTTCTTGCAAAGGATCTCGCTCACGGCAAAACATGATGTATTGCCCTTGCCGTCTGTTGGGTATCAATACCAACAGCGCCTCAGGCTCATCAAAACCACTCAGATACAGCATATTGCTGTCAGCACGATACGGATACTCGGTATCGTTACTTCTCACTGATGCGCGTGCGGCTGGAATCAGTGCAATGGATTTGTCACCCATAATGCGCATCAAGGCACGGCGGCGACGCTTTAGCTCAGTGGCGATTGATTTGGGGAAACGTGTTGTGCGGCTTAGTCCTTTAATCACGATGGTTTCACCTGCGCTACCGGTGTAATCGGCCGAAGCTCTTCAAGAATCAGTAACACACCCACCCGCACATACTCCAGTAGCTCGTTATACGTGACTTCCTGCTGCTCGATGTCATCGCTACTACTAATGACCCCCTTAGGCGAATAAGGCTCATCAATATCGGCAGACTCAATCGCTTGAAAGTCCTCAATGATTTCTCGTGTATCTGAGGGTAAAGGCTTCTCCCCTCGCTTACTTAACGCAAGACCCAGACCGTAAGTAAAACCCCCACAAAAATCACCTAACGCCCTATTTCTGATACTAACGGGCAATGTTTCATCAGGCATCGCTGGAGCGAATTCTAGATCAGCGTCATTTAGCGAAGTCAGGGTCGCCATAAACCAGTCATCTAAGGTTTTAAGTTGAGCGGCTTTTGAGGCGACAGCATCAGAACTAATCTGTGCGGCATCAAGCATTTCGGTAAACCAGCGGGTTTTAGCCGCAGTACTTGACATTGAGCACAATAGCCCACAGCACAGGCCGTGCACTTCGGACAGAGGTAGCGGCATATTTAGCCGCTCCAATGCATCACTTATGGATTGATTGGTAGGGGTCACAAGTTATAAGCTAGTCGTCAGATATATAGCTGTGAAGTATACAATGCTGACTACCCAACTAGCGGTCCTTGTCCATGAGTGGTACCAACATGCATGAAGAATTCGATGCACTCGAATCTCGGTTGCAAGAAGTCGCGTCACTCTGTTCACAGTTGAGACTCGAAAATCAATCCCTAAAGCAGCAGCAAGCCTCGCTGGTTGAGGAGCGCGCGCGCCTTATTGAGAAAAATGAGACCGCCCGCAGCAAAGTGGAGCAAATGATCGTCCGACTTAAATCACTGGAGGCTGGTCAATGAACAAAACCGATAAACGCCAGACAGAATCCAAAGGCAGTCGCCCTGCCCGATTGCGCATCCTCGATAAAGAAGTCCAAATTGCCTGCAAACCCGGTGAAGAAGACGACCTGCTGCAAGCTGCAGCCTACATTGACCAATCTATGCGGGACCTGCGCCGCAGAAACACCAGCTCCAGCATTGAAAAGATTGCCATTGTTACGGCCATCAATACCGCCAACGCCCTGTTGAAGTCCCGATCCCAAGAAGGCGGTGATGCAGCCGTTAAGTCGCGTCTGGACACCCTAAACACCCAACTGGATGATCTGTTAGCAGAGCCTGAGGCCCCGGTCGAAAAAACAACGATCGAACTCGAAGACTAACCGCCATTTAATCCCCTAATTAGCCGAACATGCTAGGCTGATCAGGTATCTTCTGCGGTGCTTGTTATTTGGCTGGGTATATCCCTTGAGCCTAATTTCTCACCCCGGGGATGGTCTGGTCACTGTTGTTGTGCACGTCCGTTACGGCGGAAAGCCTGATACGGTTCCAGCCGTCCCCACCTGAACCGATTGGTTCAAGGTAGCACACCAAAAACGGTATTCGTGGTTGATACACTCATACATTTTTAAGCTGCATGACGGCCTCTTTTGCCCACATGACCGATGCTACCGATACCCAAGATTCGCAGCAACGCGATGCCCTAAGAGCCTCATTGCAGCTTGCACGACGCCAGCTTACAGACGCTCAAATTGTTGAACGATCACAAGCTATAGCCACTACGCTAAAAACCTTGATTGAGCCCAGCTGCAAAATAGCCGGGTATTTGGCCCTAGGCAACGAGGTTCGCCTCGATAGCGTCCTAGCGTATGCCCGTTCACACCATTGCGAGACGTTTGTCCCCATCGTACAACCCGAAAATCAGATGGTGTTCGCCCGCATCAATGATGATATTGCGCTGGTGAAAAACCGCTACGGCATCCATGAGCCAGAATGGGTACCCGAAACCTGCATTGCACCTCATGAACTAGACGTTGTTCTAGTTCCACTAGTCGGCTTTGATGCGCAATGTCAACGCATGGGTATGGGCGGCGGATACTATGACCGCGCGTTTGCCCACAAGCGTGAACACGCGACTCGCAAACCACGCCTTATTGGCGTGGCTTACGAAATCCAACACACTGAAACGGTTTTACCCGATTGGTGGGACGTGCCGCTAGATCTGGTTGTGACAGAATCTCGTGTTATTAAGCGATCGTGATATCGACTTATCGTAAAAACATTTGATAAGCGGCGTTGTCAGATTCCTCTTCACCTTTAAAACCTAAGGTCTCGATAAACGCCTCTAGTTGCGCCTCTTCACCATCAGGCAGGCTCATTCCAACTAGCACACGGCTATAAGCGGCACCATGATTACGGTAATGGAACAATGTAATATTCCAACGCTCTCCCATGGCACTGAGAAACCCGAGTAGTGCGCCAGGCCGCTCAGGAAAGACAAACCTGAATAAGCGTTCTGATGGCTGCTTGGAATGCCCACCCACCATATGACGAAGGTGCAGCTTAGCCGTATCGTTTGAACTCATGTCTAAAACGCTATAACCGCTCGCTTCAAGTTCATCTATCAATGAGGTGCGTTCTTCGTCACCCCCGCGTAGCGCAATACCTGCGAACACATTGGCAACACCATCATCCGCATAACGATAATTGAATTCGGTTACCGAACGAGGGCCAATCGTGTGGCAGAAGCGCAAAAAGCTACCAGGCTCCTCTGGAATAGTCACAGCCAAAAGGGCTTCACGGTTTTCACCAATTTCTACCCGCTCGGCTACATGTCGTAGCCGATCAAAATTGATATTAGCGCCGGTGTTAATCGCTATGAACGTTTGTCCTTTCACATCTCGCTCTTGGGCATAACGCTTCATACCCGCGACAGCCAAGGCACCAGCAGGCTCTGTCAGAGTGCGCGTTTCATTGAAAATATCTTTTATCGCGTTGGACATTTCATCGACGGTGACCAAAATGACCTCGTCAAGAAACTCACGACACACCTCAAACGAGTATTTACCCACCTGCTTGACCGCCACTCCGTCAGCAAATAGCCCGACTTGGCTCAGCGTGACGCGCTCATCCGCGAGTAATGAATCGTGCATGGAGGCTGCATCTACAGGTTCAACGCCAACAATACGGACTTCGGGTCGCAAGTACTTCATGTACGCACTGACCCCAGCGGCCAGCCCACCGCCACCGACGGGCAGAAAAACAACGTCGAGTGGACCCGGATGCTGTTGGCACAATTCCACCCCGACGGTGCCTTGACCTGCAATGGTGTTGGGATCATCAAACGGATGTATAAACGGAAACCCACGCTCATCGCCCAGATCTATTGCATACGCCAACGCTGCATCGAAATCGTCTCCGTGCAAAATAGCTTCGCCGCCCAAATTTCGGACTGAGTCCACCTTGATACTCGGGGTGGTTTGCGGCATGACGATAATGGCCGGTATGTTGAGTTTCTTGGCAGCAAGTGCGACCCCTTGCGCATGATTGCCAGCCGATGCCGCGACCACACCCGGCACCTCCTGTTCTTGCATCAATTTATATATGCGATTAAATGCACCACGGCACTTAAACGAGAAGATAGATTGCTCATCCTCTCGCTTCAGCCATACCTCATTGCCTATACGCTGTGACAGCTGTGGCGCTTCGTGCAAACGGGTCTGAATGGAGACGTCATAGACGCGGGCAGACAGGATGCGTTTGATATACTCGTCGTGTAACTGGCTCATCAAAGGCCGTGTCGGGATTGCTTATTTAGGAACCGACCAATGTACTCGGTTTCCATCAGAAAAACTCGTATGCACCCTGGTAAACACGCAGCTGCGCTAGCAGCACTCGAGCATGTGAAAATCGACACCATTTTAGGTGTCGGCACAGGCTCAACTGTCAATATTTTTATTGACGCTCTGGCTGCCGCTGGCACGCGGGTCAAAGGGGCTGTTGCCAGCTCTGAGGCTACCGCTGCCAAGCTCCAAGAGCACGGTATCGAAGTGCTTGATTTGAACATGACGGGGCAACTCGAACTGTACATCGATGGCGCTGACGAATCGAACAACAATCTTCAGCTGATTAAAGGCGGTGGAGCAGCATTAACGCGTGAAAAAATAATTGCCAGTGCTAGCCGCGAATTTATCTGCATTGTTGATCAAAGCAAACAGGTGGATGTGCTAGGTGAGTTTCCACTACCCATAGAAGTCATTCCTATGGCCAGAAGCTATGTCGCCCGCGAGATTGTCAAACTAAACGCCGACCCAGAATTTCGCGAAGCGGCGCGCACCGACAATGGCAATATCATTTTGGATTGTTACGGGTTTAGCATTACCGACCCCGTGGAACTGGAAGCGGCCATTAACGCCATACCCGGCGTTGTGACAAACGGCTTGTTTGCCATGCGACCAGCTGACAAGCTCATCGTTGGCTATGACGACGGGCATATCGAGATCATCGATAAACCTAGCTAACCGCTTTACGGTTATGAGGCAGCTACTCGTTAGAGTCAGCTGCTTCAACCTCCAACGGCAGTTGCAGCGTGATACGCGTGCCTTGAGGTAAATTACTGGCGACCACCTGCCCGTTGTGCAACGTCACAACCCGCGACACAAGCGCCAAACCCAAACCGATTCCTTTGAAATCTGATTCGGTTGATGCATCGCGTTTAAATCGAGCAAACAACTGCCCGAGCATCGCAGGGTCTATACCGACACCTTCATCATCGATGATGAGAATGCCACTTCCACCGGCACCATACAAACGAACTTGAATGGTGGTGCTATCGGGCGAATACTTAATGGCGTTACTGAGAATATTGCTGACTGCGCGCTCAAGCGATGCAGCATCGCCTTCCACCCACAGGTCATCGTCGGACATATCCACTTCAAATTTGATGGCGCGACTTTTGGCCTGCGGCAGCATTTGATCCAGTGAATTATCGATGACATCGTTAAACAGTAACGGTCTAAATTTCGCCTCAGTTAAGCTGTCAGCGCGAGCAACATGAAGCAAGTCATCCATCATAGTGAGACTGTGCTGTATGTTTTGCTCGATGCGAGGATCGTTTTCGCCCTCTAGCAATGCCAGCGCTGAAATTAGCGGAGAGCGTAAATCGTGTGACAGATAGTCAACCATCTCCGCACGCGCGCGCTCCGCCGTTCGAATATCAGACACATCCAACACACTGGCACAAATCAAACGTTCGGCCAAGATATCGCCCACAGCACTGAAATTAACCACCAACTCACAATCAGCGTGACTGTATGACACCTGCCACGGCTTGCAGTCGAGCAGTAGTTGCTGCAAGCGCTCGTGATCTTCGTCCCCTTCGAACTGGCGGCCAACGGCTTTTAGAAAATCAACAAAATCAGCTCGCTTGGAAAAATTTGGCACCATGCTGTAAATCAATGGGTTGGCTCTGACGCACTCGCCTGCCGCATTCCAAACACCGAAACCTGTCGGGCTACCTTCTAGAATCGTTTCAGAAAACACTTTAATACTGCGAAGCCAATCCATTTGCTCACTGAGCTTTAACGCATTGGTCTGCAACTTTTCTATGGAACCTGCAAGCCGCGAAGCGCGCTCACGAGATCGTACTCGAGCAAGCGTATCGACATAGCGAGTAATAGCCGCCCCGTGCTCAGGATCATCGACCACGAGTTCAATGTACAAAGGCTCTAGCCCTTGATAAGTTCTAGCATAAACACCGTTTCGGTGTCGCCAAGCACCTTCCGAACCTTCAACACGCTGATCAGGAATACCGGTGCCGCCCGCAAAGTGTTCTTCACCGGAATGAAAGCGCCAGCCACGCAGCGGCAAATGACGGGCTGCTGTGGTAAAAAAACTAGCAAGCAATATATTACTTTGCGAATCACGACGAGGAATGTGAGGCGCAATTTTGGCCTGCTCTCTTTCTAAAAACCGGTTGATGTAGGCTAACCGGTGCCAACTCCAGAACAGATAACTGATGAGCACAGGCACGCTCGCTGCGAGCGGTGCATACCAAAGCCTGCCGTAACGATACAAAACAAAACTCAATATGACAGGGACACTGGCACCCACGACTGCCGAGATAAAACCCCACTGAGGTGGTGTGCGCGAATACAGCAACAACATCAGTGGCAACAAGATGAATGCGACGACAAGACTGGTGTTGCGAGGCGCGTTAACCACCTGACTTCCGTCTCTGAGCGCTGAAAATATATTGGCGTGAATTTCCACCCCAGGCACGGGTTGATCTAATGCCGAGACAGGTGTCGGAACCACATCGCCCAACCCGGTTGTGGTCATACCGATGAACACGATTTTTCCGGCTAAATCTTGCTTCTTCGCATCGCCTTTAATGATATCCACGGCAGACACACGTTTAAACGCACCCGTGGAGCCAAAAAACGGAATCATTATTTCATGGGTTTCAACCCACTGCCCTTCTCGACTTTCGTGCGTCTCGACAAGCCCTGGCATAACCTCAGGCATCTCGCCCAAAGCCTGCAAAGCTGCCATGGATAAAGCCGGCCAGTGCGCCTGACTGAATCCTGCTTTAAGGAACACTCGACGAACAATGCCATCGTCATCGATAGGTAAAAATATATGCCCCAAATCGGTCACTTCTCGTGTGATTTGCGGGATTGGCAGGGATTCGCTAGCCACACGTGCTCGTCCACCTTCCGTCAAAATTGGCAAGATGGAAATATCGTGCGACCCCACCGCTTCTGCCAAGCGGGTATCTTCAGCGTCTGTCGAAGGCTCTACGTAGAGTAAATCTACGACAATAGCTCGAACCTCGAGCAATTTAAGCTGTTCGAATAGCTGAGCTTGGATGTCTCGCGGCCACGGCCAACGGCCTAGCTCTGACAAGCTAACCGAATCTATGGCGGCAATGACCACGTCGCTGGGCACGTCGCGCTGATACGAACGCACCCAATTGTCATGCAGTAGGCGATCTACCTTGTGAGTAGCATCACTCCAATGCAGAAACCAAACGAGGAATAGCAGCGTACAGAAAAAACCCAGAAGCCCCCATAGGGTGATTCTGCGCTGTCCCTGTCCCGAGCTGGGTTGAGCTGACATGGTTCAGGCAATAGCCAGTTGATCAGGGCGGGCCTGATCAGCTGTTGGTAGTGTGCTCTTCTAGCCGGTAACCGTGCTGATAAATGGATGTCAATTTCCATCGCTCAGAGGCAAGCAGCTTCAGCTTTTTACGAAGACGGCTGGCATGTGTGTCCACGGTGCGAGTGTTCAACTCAGCTGAAGTCCCCCAAACTGACGTCAATAAATGCTGACGCGACAGAACTCTACCTCGGTTTCTGAACATGAACAGAGCGAGCTCGTATTCTTTCTCAGTCAACTTAATAGGCTCGTCGTCGAGACGCACCTGACGATTGGCTGTATCGAAGACGTAAGGAGGGCATTCAAGTATCTCAGTCTCTGGCTGTGCTCGTCTAGCAAGCGCGTACAGACGCGCTAAAAGCTCGTGCTGTCGCACAGGCTTGGCAAGATAGTCATCAGCACCAGAACGCAGTGCAGTGACGATATCTTCTTCAGCTTGGCGAGCCGTTGCAAAGATCACAGGAATATCGCTTGTTAGCGTTTTTCGAATCCAGTGCAGTACTTCCAATCCGGAACTACCGGATTGCAATGTCCAATCAAGTACCACAACGTCGTAGCTTGATTTTCTAAACGCCCGCTGAAATTCTTCTGCTGTATTGAAAACGCCACAGTGATAGCCTTTGTTTTCTATCCAACCGCTCACGCGTGCTGCCTGCTCGTGGTTGTCTTCAAGCAGAGCAATCCGCAAGTTTTGGAAGTCGCTCATAAACTACCTCGTCCGTATAAGGCGGGAAGTGTTACCTAATGCGCGCGCAAGTGCAAACGCATGCGCACACAGGATAACCTAAAGTATTGATTTTTGTGATCAAATCGAACTGCGGTACGTCGACTAGCGCACTATTATGACGCTGCAGCCACTGGGTTGAAATAATGACGTCCGCCTTCTAATTCGCTGATTCTGTTAGCAATGTTTTTCACTTCTAGTGGATCATCCGCTAAATTGACGTCGGCTGCATTCACTATTAACAACGGAGTATCAGAATAACTGTAAAAGAACCGCTCGTATAGTGCGCTTAATTGTTGCAAATAATTGCTGTCAATGCGCTGCTCGTGGCCTAGACCTCGACGTTCGATTCTTTCTATCAGACGCTCCAATGGAGCTTGAAGATACACGACTAAATCCGGTTTTGGAATCCCCTTAACCTGTTGCTCATATAACGTAGAGTACATCCACCACTCTGTGTGGTCTAAAGTAAGCTCTGCGAACAATCGGTCCTTATCGAGGAGAAAGTCCGCCACTATGGGCTGAGTGGGCCTTAAAACGGCTGGATTATTCAAGGTTTCCAAGCGCGATACTAAAAAATGCATTTGCGTATGGAAAGCCGCCGCAGAAGGGTCGCGATAAAACGTTTTTAGGTACGGATTACTCGACTCAGTGTCGGTTAAGAAGCTGGCTTTAAAGTGCTTAGCAAGTTGAGAAGCCAACGTAGACTTTCCAACACCTATGGGCCCTTCAATGGCAATGAACTGATATTTCATATAGTACATTGTAGCTGTTCAATATTATTTAGCAGCACCTTTGTATCGAGTAATACCAAATTTCTGACACTTCTTTGCTAGTAGTTCTACAGGGCCCAAACCAGGGATGTTCAAATCAGGCTGCAACTCTATTAGCGGCCATATAACGAAAGATCGCTCAGCCAGACCGATATGCGGTATCTGCAAATCGTGCTCGTCAATACGCTGGTCACCAAAAAGCACAATATCCAGATCAAGAGGCCTCGCCGTCCAGCGGGCTGTGGCCTTGACTCGACCGTGCGCACGCTCTATGTTTTGCAGCTCCTCGAGCAACTGACGCGCCGTGCCTGCATAGGTAAACTGACCCACCGCATTCAGATAATCGGGCTGGTCCTTCGGACCCATAGGGTCTGTTTCGTACACAGAGGAGCACCTGAACCCCTCACACTCTGCCAATAAGGCTATCTGGCTGCTGGCCTCTTTCAGGTGCTGCTCACGATCACCTAAATTACTTCCCAATGCAACAAACACACGGTGCGGAGATGCGCGGTCCATGTCTCTTTAACTAGTCGATGTTGAGCCATCTGAGCCGCCAGCGGGTTTTCTACGCCTGCGTCGACGCTTCTTGCGGGCAGGAGGCTTGTCATCAGTTGACGCCTCAACGGAATCTGACTCGTCAGTGCTTGATGCGTTATTTTTCCCATGTGCACCCTTGCCTTTTCTATCAGGCCAAATGGTGTCTATGGTTGGTCGTTTGGCAGCGGCCTCTTCACGCGCCTCTTCAGGCAAGGTTTGTACTTTCGTCCACCACGCAGCGGACTCTTTTAGACGCTCATCGACGCTCGCTCTGAGACATAGGAAGTCGTAGGCGGCTCTGAAGCGACGATCTTCCATCAACCTTAATGCCCTGCCTGCTTTGTTACGCTCAAGCTTAGGCTGCATCTGCCAGATCTCCTTCATGGGACCTGAAAAACGTCGTGGAATTGAAATAATACGCAGTTGTGTCGACAGCACAGAGTCTGCAGCTGAAATTAGCGCATCGTTAATGCTCATGTCGTTGTGACACTCTTCATGAGCACGCTCTTCAACATCTGGCCACATCATGAAGGCTAATAAATACGCAGGCGTAATAGGCTTGCCTTGCGCCACGCGTCTATCGGTATTTTGCAATGCGGCATCGAGCATGGTGACTAATTTATCGTCACCTGCCGCTAACCGTTTTTCGAGTAAAGGGAATAAATAAGTGAGTAGCTGATGCTCTCGTATCGAGTGGAAACTACGCAGCGCATAACCACCTTGAAACAACTTAAGCACCTCTTCGAACAACCTTGGGGGAGGTGTGGAGCTCAATTCACTAGACGTTGCGCGCATCGCGTCCAACGTTGCAGGCTCAATAGCAAACTTTAATTTGGCCGCCAATCTGACTGCACGTAGCACTCTGACTGGATCTTCCTCACAGCGAGTTTTAGGGTCCCCGATGAGTTTGAACACACCGGCATCCAGATCCTTTAAGCCGCCGACGTAGTCCACAACCGAACCATCAGCAATGTTGTAGTAAAGCGCGTTGACTGAAAAATCGCGCCGGTAGGCATCCTCTTCAATGGAGCCAAATACGTTGTCTCGAACAATTCGACCAGCGGCGCCTATTTCACCGCCCTCACCTTTGCTGTGCGCAGCACGAAAAGTCGCAACTTCAATGATTTCTCGCCCATATACGACATGTACCAGACGAAAACGTCGGCCAATGATGCGCGAATTTCTAAACAGCGCTCGTATGGTTTCAGGGCTTGCATCTGTAGCCACATCAAAATCTTTAGGCTTTAGGCCAACAAGTGCATCTCGAACACCCCCGCCGACCAGGTAGGCGCTGTGTCCTGCCTCGTGTAATTTATCCAGAACCTTAAGCGCGGATCGACCAA
The DNA here is from genome assembly GCA_937991945.1 of uncultured Granulosicoccus sp. Taxonomy (GTDB): domain Bacteria; phylum Pseudomonadota; class Gammaproteobacteria; order Granulosicoccales; family Granulosicoccaceae; genus Granulosicoccus. The sequence goes on along the minus strand of CALKLO010000003.1, from coordinate 23,501 downwards.
TTGATTTACGCGTAACGTTGTGCTCACCGGCAGGGACGATTAATGGCGCTTGGCCCCCGGACTGATTAGCCGCTTTCTTTTTCACACCTGGCTTTTTGCTTTTCTTCGGTGGACGCGGCTTATTGGGCGTGCGTTTCTCAGTGCTAGGACTGCTCGCAGCCTCACTCTGAACACTGGGCTCTTCACGTGACTCATCGGCAGGCGTACCCAGCAATTCGCGCGTTTTATTAATAGCGGAACGTGATAAACCACTTAAACGTTTAAGCAATCCTTTCTCCTTGCGCGTCAGTCATCGGTAGGTGTATCAGAGACATCACTCTGATTTTGGAACCGGATAATCTGACGACGTTGTTTTTTCGATGGCCTGCCTTCGCCTGCCAATCCTCTGTGCGCCATGCGATCATTTCGCAAACGTGTACTTAATACTTCCCGAGCGGTACGACTCTGCTCAGACTCTTCATACAAGGCCTGCGCTTCCGATGCAGGCCGACGCTGATCATTCAATGCTAAAACAGTGACTTCAAAAACATAAGGCTGCTTTTCGATCTGTATCACATCTGAGACGAGCACAACACGCGAAGGCTTGATACGCTGCCCCCCTATACGAATTTGGTTTTTGGAAATAGCCTCTGTGGCTAAACTGCGAGTTTTAAAAAACCGAGCAGCCCATAACCATTTGTCTATTCGAACCCGATCTACCATTGAACAAAGGCTCAGTCTATGCAGTGCTACATTTATCGCAGCTCGATAAAGGAAGGCTTGTACGTTTATCTTGCTGAAGAAGATGGACTAGATAATCTTCCCGAACCTGTCTTGAAACAACTGGGAACACCTGAGTTCTCGATGACACTGGATCTACACCCAGATCGAAAGTTGGTGCAAGAGGATGCAAGTGCGGTTCTGGAAAACCTTGAATCTCGCGGCTTCCATGTGCAAATGCCTAGAGACATCGAACATCAGCTCGAAGCGATTGCGCTTAAGGCGAATAATACAGCGAATAAAACATAGGTAGTAGTCTTATCGGGTACTTCTTGCTCTGCGCGGTGCTGCTGAGCTCAAAACGACTTCTGGCGCCAGGCACATTGTGCCTGGCGCTTTTTGTAATTTACTTAGTTGGTGCAGTTTGCAGAGGTCCTTCCTGCGAAGCAAACCAAGCTGCTAGATCTTTGATGTCTTGATCAGACAATTGAGCGGCGAAGCCCGCCATAATTGCGTTTTGTCGTGAACCCGAGCGGTAGCTTTTAAGAGCATGCTCTAAATAGCTAGGGTACTGACCAGCCAAAATAGGGTTAGTTGGAATTTGAGAAACGCCATCAGCGCCATGACAAGCTGCACAAGTAGCCGCTTTTTGCTCGCCCGCTGCTGCGTCGCCTGCAGCTGAAGCCGCACCTGAAGTCAATACAGAAGCAGTAAGAACAATCGCGCTGAGCGAGATCACTTTCGCAATAGCTGTCAAAGCCGTTACTTTCATTGGGTTAAGTGTCATTATTTTGCCCCCTGAGCAGACAGCCAGGCCGCTATGTCAGCGATATTTTCATCAGTCAGCAAAGCCGCGTTAGCTTGCATCGTTGGATGAGAGCGTGTTTTTGCCCGATACGCCTGTAACGCTGCGACTAAATACGCCTCATGCTGTCCGGCAATGAGTGGCACGTGGTACGTCGGGTAGGTGTTTACGTAGTGCTGGACACCATGACAACCTAGGCACGTGTGCCCGATCTTTTCACCAACGGCTGCATCTCCTGCAGCTGACGCTTGTGAAAACGGTAGAAAGGCGCTTGCAGCCACCCCTAAAACACCCGCCTTTAGCAGACTGGACATCTTGGTAGCCATAACGGCTGTTTGAAACATAGATTTCATTGAATAATTCGCACCTTTTACGATGAACTATCCGAAGGCGAGCTTACATCACCTTCGCGGTTGTTCTAATTCTAGCGGTTGACACGGATAGCGCCAACCGCTGATTGAGCTAATTACTTATCTGATGTGCTAGTAAGCGCCAGAAACATCTCGTTCATGCGCTTAACAAAGCCAGCACTGTCTTCCAATTGCCCACCATCAGCTAGCAATGCTTGATCAAGCAATAGGTGCGCCCAGTCGCCAAATCGGTCGTCATCCTGCTCTTTATCCATCAAATCCAATATAGGATGCGTTGGATTTACCTCAAGAACTGGCTTAGTGCTAGGAAGCTCGTGACCTGCCTGCTTAAGTAACTGTTGCATGTGTAACGCCATGTCGTGTTCACCCATAACCACACACGCTGGTGAAGAGGTTAAACGCGTTGATACACGAACATCACTCGTTGTTTCGGCCAGAACCGTCTTGATGCGCTCGATAGTCGGAGCAACATCGGCAGCCTTTTTCTCTTTTTCAGCCTTATCTTCTTCAGACTCAGCGTCAACACCCTCAATGGCGGTCAGATCCAAATCACCCTTGGCAATCGATACAAATGACTTCTCGCTGTACTCGTGCAGGTAAGACATCATCCACTCATCGACGCGGTCGTGCATGAGCAATACTTCGATGCCTTTGTCACGGAAGATTTCCATGTGCGGGCTATTCTTAGCGGCTTGGTAGCCGTCAGCTGTGATGTAGAAAATCTTGTCCTGACCCACCTTCATGCGAGCGATGTAATCATCCAGACCGGTCAACTCACCCGCCTTCTCAGCATTGGTTGTATCAAAACGGTACAACTTGGCAACCTGTTCTTTATTACCAAAGTCTTCACCTGGCGCTTCTTTCAAGCACGCACCAAACTCTTTCCAGAACACGTCGTAGTCTTCTGGTTGCTTTTCAGCCAACTTTTCGAGCATACCGAGCACACGCTTTACTGAGGCACCGCGAATAGCATCGATGATTTTATTGCCTTGTAGGATTTCACGAGACACGTTCAACGGCAGATCATTACTATCAACCAGGCCACGAACAAAGCGCATGTAGCGCGGCATTAATTTTTCAGCTTCATCCATGATGAAGACGCGCTGAACAAACAGCTTGATGCCGTTGTTGCGAAAATTGCCGTCATACAAATCAAAAGGCGCTTTTTTCGGGATATACAGCAGTGATGTGTATTCCTGATTACCTTCTACTTTGTTGTGCGACCACGTTAGTGCATCTTCGTAGTCGTTACAGACCTGCTTGTAAAAGTCTTGGTATTCCTCATCCTTAATGCTTGATTTTGGACGGGTCCACAATGCGGATGCGGCATTCACTTGCTCAAGCTTGGCTTGCTCAGCCACAACATCAGCTTCCTCTTCGCCTTCTGCTGGAGGCGGCGGTGGAGGCGCTTCGCCCATCATCATGATTGGGAAAGTAATGTGGTCAGAGTACTTCTTAACGATACCGCGCAAGCGGTGAGCGTTTATGAACTCACTCGCATCCTCTTTAATACTCAACGTGATCTGAGTTCCGCGCTCGGCCATATCGACAGCCGCAAGCGTGTAGCCTCCGCTGGCGTCTGATGTCCATTGAACACCTTGATCCGCAGCTTCTCCGGCTTTGCGAGTTTTAAGCACGACAGAATCCGCAACCACAAATGCTGAGTAAAAGCCGACGCCGAACTGACCAATTAATTTAGCGTCAGTTTTTTGATCACCTGTTAATGATTCTAAGAACTGCTTAGTACCTGACTTCGCAATGGTGCCGATGTTGGCAATAACTTCATCGCGATTCATACCAATACCGTTGTCCGAAATGGTCACGGTTTTCGCGTCTTCATCAACGCTTATGGTCATTCTAAGTTCGGTATCTGCTTCGAGCAGCGAGCTGTCTTCGATAGCTTCAAAACGAAGCTTGTCGCAAGCATCGGAGCCGTTCGAAATCAGCTCTCTTAGGAAAATTTCCTGATTGCTGTACAGCGAGTGAATCATAAGCTGAAGCAATTGGTTCACTTCGGCTTGGAACACCATTTTCTCGCCATCTACTGGCGTTTGAGTGGCGTTTTCGTCTGTTTGAGGGTTGTCACTCATTCACAAGATCTCCAAAAAAATCTTAGGCAGGTAAAGGATTATGTGACCGAAAGATCGGGGTGCATCTTGAGAAATTCAAGCGCTTCGCCACTCATGAGTAACCATTGGTTTGCACAAGTGTTTGCCAACGGCAAACGGGTATCTTTGCAGGCAGGCATTTTGGCGTGAGTACTACGGGTGCCAAGACCTACTCAATCATTCGGTAATCGGCAAAAACAACTCTGGCCAGCGTTGCAGCCGGCCAGAGTTGATCTATCTGACAAAACTCGCTGCTACATCAGACGGTTGAACGGCAAAGTCCGTTCGCGTCAAACAACAGCAAGGATGGTCTTATAGCTTTTCTTTGATTCGAGCAGCGCGACCTGTGAGACCACGCAGGTAGTACAACTTGGCGCGACGAACGTCACCGCGACGCTTAACTTCAATACCTGCAACCAACGGGCTGTAAGTTTGAAATACACGCTCAACACCTTCACCGTGAGATACCTTGCGAACAGTAAATGCAGAGTGCAAGCCACGGTTACGCTTAGCAATACAAACGCCTTCAAATGCCTGCAGACGCTCGCGCTCGCCTTCCTTAACTTTGACCTGCACGACGACTGTGTCACCGGCGGCGAATGTAGGGATTTCCTTACCCATCTGTTCCGCGTTGATCGCGTCGATGATGTTGCTCATTTTATTACTCTTTGGTGCTAGCGCCGGACTTTGCTGTTTCGCAAACCCCGATACTGGTTAAAAATACGTTGTCTTCCGCCGTCAGCTTTGCTTTTTCAAGCAAATCCGGACGCCGGTCCCTAGTTTTTTGCAATGCCTGCTGACGACGCCAGCGGGCAATAGCTTTGTGATCACCCGACATCAACACGGCTGGCACATCATGCCCCTGATAAGAATCAGGTCGTGTGTAATGCGGACAATCGAGCAACCCGTCATCGCCAAAGGAATCTTCCAAGGCTGAATTGGGATCACCTAGAACACCTGGCACAAGACGCGTAACCGAATCGATTATCGCTAGTGCCGCAAACTCTCCACCACTGAGTACAAAATCACCCAGTGATACTTCTTCATCAACGAGTTGATCAATGATCCTTTCGTCAATCCCTTCATACCGACCTGCTATCAGGATCACGCTGCCAAGCTGTTGCCAGCTTTGCGCCTTTGCCTGATCAAACACTGCCCCCTGAGGAGAGAGATAAACAACCGGCGCGCCGGGCAATTGCGTCTTCAATGACTCAACTGCAGCGCTCAACGGTCCTGGCGTCATCACCATTCCGGGACCCCCGCCAAAAGGACGATCGTCTACCGTACGGTGCTTATCTGCCGCCCAATCTCTCGGGTTGGCCAATGTAAGTTCTAACTGTCCTTTCGTTTTCGCCCGACCCACGACTCCGTGTTCGAGCGCCCCATCCATTAGCTCGGGGAACAACGTCGCAACGCCTACCTTCACGCTAGAAATCCGGATCCCAATCGATGGTGATAACGCGGTTTTCCATGTCGATGATCGTTACAACATCTGGCACCAACCATGGCACCAGTACTTCTTTCTTAGAGTCGTCTTCACTCTCTCTTTCATCGGCCACAACAACGACGTCGTTGGCACCTGTTTCGAACAAACGAACCACTGGGCCAATAATGACACCGTCTATCGTTTTGACTTGCATACCCGTTAAATCAGCCCAGTAGTACTCATCTGGACCCAAGACAGGCATTTCTTCTCGCTCAACGGCAATGGTTGCGCCAATCAGCGCGCTAGCCTCTTCAGGTGTTGAAACACCCTCAAGCTGCGCAACAATTGTCTTGCCTTGCGGCCTTCCACCAGTGACCTTCCATTGTTTCCAATGATCGGACTGCTTTAAAGACCAAACTTTGTAGCCGGTGATGTTTTCTCTCGGATTAGTATCCGAGTGGACTTTCACCCAACCCTGCAAACCGTATATGCCAGTGATACGCCCAAGAAGAATTTTCCCGGTAGCGTCACCTTCTAACGAATCACCCACGAAAGCGAGACTCGAATTAAGCTGCTGCGTTTTCTTTGCGGCAACCCTTAACGATTTTAGCAACGCGGTCACTCATCTGAGCGCCGACGCCAACCCAATAATCGACTCGATCCATATCGAGCTGAGTTTCAGTAGCGTCGCCACGAGCAACTGGATTGTAGTAACCAAGACGTTCGATGTAACGACCGTCGCGACGTGCACGGCTGTCAGTAGCAACGATATGATAAAACGGTTGCTTCTTAGCGCCGCCGCGAGATAGGCGAATTGTGACCATGGGCCTTAAATATCCAAATAATGTAACGACAAAACCACACGTGTACGTGTAGCTGGAAGGTAACTCCCAATGATACGCAATTTTTACCCTTTAGCCAACACTAAAACCAACTTTCACCCCCAACCCACCCCCACACCGGGTCGGACCACCATAACTCATTGATAAAGCAAGGTATTGAGGTTATTAACAGGATAACCACTGCGCTAATCCGATATTTTAATAGGAAAAACAGGCCAATTAACAAGAACAATTGATGTTCAGCCAAGGCATCACTAGTTTTGAGCAACTATCGACATTAGAGCGCACTACCAAACACCACTCCCTATTTAACGGCTGCAGTCGAGCTGGAAATAAGCCTTAACCGCTACGTTCTGGACAGGAAATTGGCCTTTTAGTGACATTTATGACTCCCAAAATCCTACATAAATCATATATTTCAATTACCTACGGTGGTCCGACCCAGAAATTTGGGGGGATTTGAGGGGGCGACATCGGGTAGAAAATAACTCTGCGAGTAACCTTTTTAGGCACGAATTCTGCGGCTCAGTTAACAGAACAACAGGGGTTAAGTCACGCCCCTGACATTCCCCCCAGCAATGAGCCTATCGAGAGCATTTACATGGGAATTCGCACAAAACTCGTTTTCTGCCTATTGGCAGTCATAATTCCTCTAGGCGCGGTGAGCACGTTTGCCTTGCATCTGTTTGATAAGCAGCTGGAAGCACGTACAGAGAACGCCCTAGCAAGCACCCTGCGCCTCGAAGCACTTCGGATCAACGAAATACTCGAAGGCTATGCACAAGATGCACGCAACCTTGCAGCAGAGCCTCTCATCAGGAACTCCGTCGCGGCCGCGAACACTTATCGCCTCAATTCGGAAAGCTCACAGAGCTTATCCACGCAATTAGAGGATCAAGAAACCATCGCACCTATTGATTACAAAGCCACTTGGCCGCTTCAATTGCTCGCCATGAATTTACGACGCAGAGCTGGAATGAGCGGGTCAGCCGCCGCCGAACTCAGGCTGATTGACCGGCAAGGAGCAACGCTAGGGGAAACTATGGGCTTTTCATGGAACACTAACGCACCCTCAATAACCCAACGTGCAATGTCCTCAGCATCAACACTTTTCGACAGAGCATTTCAAACAGACACGGGCCGACAGCACATAGCTATCGTTACGCCCATTGTCGGCGTACACGGTGAAGTTGCAGGAGCCATCATCGTTGAAGTCCCACTAGGACCCATCACTAGTGTCGTGTCGATGCACGAGAAAACGGGCAAGACAACAGAGGCCTACATTGCACAAGTTACCGACACTGGTGATACGCAGCTCATCACAGCACTTCGCTTTAATCGTGCTGCAGCTTTCAACAAAATCATTCCCGCAGCTGCCGACCTGCCTATCAGCCAAGCAATGACGGCAGCAGCCACAAAGGTCATAACGTCAAAAGACTATAGAGGCGTAGAAACTGTCGCAGCCCTGCAACGCATTCCAGCAACACACTGGGGGGTTGTCGTAAAAATTGACACAAGCGAAGCGTACGCCCCCATAGACGGCTTACGTCTGTCTCTGGGAATTGCAGCGGCAATTTCACTTCTTCTCATATTGGCAGGATGCACCTTGTGTCTCGCACCTGTTGCACAACGATTAAAAAAGACAGCTCACACAGCTCACCGCATGATGCAAGGCGACTTAACGGTGCGCGCCTCAGATACGCATAGTGATGAGATCGGCAACCTTGCCCGCACTATCGACAGCCTTGCACGACAATTAGAGCAAGATCATTTGAAGCGTCTAGACGTTGAAGAACAGCTACGCCATCAAGCCACCCACGATGAGCTAACGGGCTTACTCAATCGGAAACATGCGAAAAAGTTAATTGAAGAACTCAATAACCAATCGACTCAAGTGCACTCAGTTATGTTTTTAGACTTAAACGGTTTTAAAGACGTTAACGATTTCTATGGCCACGCTGCCGGTGATGAAGTTCTTATAAGCGTTGCCCAACGCCTCATCAATGCCATACCCAATAGCGCTACATTAGCCCGCTGGGGTGGCGATGAATTCGTCGTCATACTGCCGAACACAGATGCTGTCGCAGCACACGTATTTACGATGGATGTTCACGCAGCTTTTGAAGACCCGATAACAACCTCTGAAGGCATACATAACATTTCAACAAGTATTGGACTTGCCACGTCAAACCGCAGCAAAACGCTTCAAGAAACACTGGCAGAAGCAGATGCACTAATGTACGAAGACAAAAAGCAACGACAATCTAATCGTTCAATAAATACGATTGCCGAACGCACTCTCGAACGAGCCCTGCAAGAGGAACGCATCGAGATAGGATACGAACCTATTGTGTCTCGTGATGCTGCAGGCAATGAAGTTCTCGTAGCCGCTGATGCACAAATACGCATTCGCACACGCGAAGGCGGAATCATCCTATCCGATGAATTATTACCGCAAATCAACGACTCTCGCTTGAAGTTCAATCTTTACAACTATGTTTTAGACACATGCACCAAATCAATTGACCGCTGGATTAACGCGCACATCGTATCCCCACAGTTCAAACTGTTGTTTGAGATAGATCCATGTGTATGGCAAAACGTTGGAGTCAAAGAACAACTTTTATCGCGCATTCAATCACCCAACATCGCCCTCACGAGTAAGCATCTATCAGACACGCCCCTACCCGAAGACGTACACACGGACGTTATAAAGGTGCCGGTAGAATTACTCCACGATGAAATATTCACAGCCCGCTTGATGGCCGACTACACCGCTCGCGGAATCACAGTTTGCATCAACGGTGTGGACACTCGACAACAATTAAACAAGCTGACATCCATCGGCAATGCTTATCATCAGGGCCGACTGTTTGACACACCACTTAGGGCAGTTGACTTTGTAAGTCGTTGGGGCCAACCCTCAATGGGCAGGCACATTCCACTCTCTGACCGAGACTTTCGGCTACGACTCGCTAGCTGATGGTACCGTTCCTCGACGCCAGCTCTCATAGTAATAGCGCGACCCAACCGTCGGTAGATAGCCCATCTGATAACGAAACCGCGTGCTCGGCAAAGCACCTGCAGGTATCAAAAATTCTACCCTTTCACCCGATTGGTCTTGAACGAGCTTACCTCGAAAAACCGCATCGGTACCCGCAGCAATCTGAGTTGACGCATTGCCGATTCGGATTGAGAACCGACCGGGCGTTGCATACCCGGCAACATCAACCGAGGCTGCAGCCGTTGAAGGCGCACTATCAAAAGCTGCCAAGCTGGCACTAATTTTTAGCTGCCCAGTAGATTCAACTACTTGCGTGCTTATCTGTGTAAACACCGGAAACGTTGATTCGTCAATTTGCTGATACCGGGACTCCAAGCTCCCACGCCAAGCCACATTGACAGTATCTAGATCACAGTCGATAGCCCGCATGGTATCCCTCCAGAACAGGGCCGCCGGTAAACCTCTTGGCGCATCTTCACGCCCTGTAGCGCGAACAAAGTCGGACGAGGCAAGCGACCCACAGGTTTTTACTAATGCTTCAACCCACATATCTCCAAGACTATAATGCAAATCAGCATCATAGCTTTGGGCAAAGCCTTGCGCATCAATCATGTCACCAAAACTAATACCTTGCCTCGCCATAGCAACACTGGCTAAGGTCCAATTGCTTTCTCGCCGCAACGTTTCAGGTACAACATCAAACGATAAATGTTGCGCCATACCTTCAATGAAAAATTTCACTGCGGGATAATTTTCTGCCAATGAACGGTTGGACTCTATTGCTTGCAGCACATGCGCCGCTTCATGCACCAGCACCCTGCGTTGAGAAATATCGTCCTCAAACGAATCAAGATCTATCTGGATTTTTTTCCACTTCGCCAAGCCAGCAGCATGCTCGCTTTGCGCGGTGAGATCTACTCGAATTCGCGGTAACTCATCAACCCCCATCAGCTCTGCTAACTCAGCTAAATCGTCTTCAGCATGCAAGACTAAATAGTCAACGACATCCTCTTTTGATACGTTGTAGGCAAAGCGGTAATGCTCTGTAGCCACCACCTTAACCGTCACACCAGGTGAGTCTGACCCCGTACCTTTTTCAATTTGATAGAGCATTGCCCCAGACAAACTTAAAACCCCGAACACCCCTATCACGACTTGTACAAATCGCAAGGAGCGAGACACCGACCGACTATTCGTATTGCCAGACTCAGTCTTGTCCCATAAACGATAAGCCAGCAAGAGCAACCCAAAAGCGACAACCGTGTGTATCAGCAGACCTTGCGTATTAACAAGCAATGTGGACCCACGATACTCATTGGCCAATAGCGCGAAAACGCTCCAGTCCCCAGACGTACCGAGGTAGGACTCAGCAAGAACAAGCAACAGCAAATAGATAAAGTAAATAATTAACCCAAGGGTACGAAACCATGAGAGCAAAACACCGTGAGACAGCACAATGAAAATAAACAGGCAATCTCTGAGCAATAAGGTGAGCCACACTTGAGGATAAAATTTTCCTCCCATGGATTCCGGGTTGCTAGCCAGTAGCAGCACGTCAAGACCATAACTGACAAAATTAAAGCCAACTAGAATTAACCAAGCCGCAAACACCTTGGCAATAAAAATAGATTTTCTAGAGACAGGGAGTGCTCTGAGCAAATCAATCGTTGACTCATCATGCTCTCGTGGAAACAAGCTATACGCGGTGACTAACGCTAGAAGAATAATAAAAACAGCGACAGCTGTATTTGCGCTGTAATCGCAGTACCCCTCGCACCAATCACCAAACGTATTTTCATCGACTCTCTCAGTGAAAAACTGAATGCCGTATCCGAATACCAGAATGGCAAACCACAAATAAGCAATAGGTTGGAGCTGGCGAATCTCCTTAGCAATTAGACGAATCATTGAATATCCAACCGCTCAGAATGAATACGTAACGGCTGATGAAATAACTCACCCTCATACTCCAGCGCAACAATGGCTCTGTCCCCAGACGAGTAAAAACTTTCTACACTATGCGCGGGCAGCAATACCTGACAAAAACTGGTGTCTTCATAATCGTCTGACAGCTCGAACTCCATATCGAAAGGACCAATATAGTCGTGCTTCAACGTGCATTGCCCACTCATGGCACTCAGATCTGTATTCAAATCAAGATTGCTGTCTCTGGGCGTATAGCTAGCGCTCAGCCTGTGAACACCATTCTCATCAATTTCGCTACTGACCTGCCCCGCTAACGCTGGAATTTGGCGCAGATACGACAAGACCATGGGGTCGTTCTTTTGAGCTGACAACCAATCGACCCACTCCAGTAGAAACTCATCCATACCCTTTGACAGTATTTTCTCCATACGAGCCTGTGCAGACGGACTGCGATCTCTAAGGGTTGCTAGCAATGTATTACCAACAGGCTTACTTAAAAACTCTGAGGCTAACGCAAACACAATATCGCGACCATACGTCAGCTCAATGTAATTCATTGCTGACCAAGCAAGTGCTTCAGCTGAAGGGTAGGAAAATTTGTCTGCGGTGATTTGCCATCGACTCACTAACTGTTGCGCTTCGGGATCCGTATCTAGCACCCACAATGCCCGTGCAAAAAGCTCGGCCTGATGCTGTAAATCCAACTCAACGTTGCCTTGCTCAACCCACCAACGCGTAAAACCATCTAACACCCAATGATAAGGCTCGAGCATAGCGCGTCCATTGGTTTGTGCACTTAGCACACCATGCATAATGACCGAGTCAAGGATCGCATCGTCGTAGCTATCGTGCTCTAGCCAATTGGATGAAATAAACACACCAGCCGATGTCATGTACTCCATATCGTGCTTTTCACGATCAGGCGTCAATGCAATTTTAATACTGGGCAAGCTCTGCAAACCTAGCGATGCCTGCAATGCGACAAGCGAATTACTGAGCCGCCGTAACATCTTATCTGCACTCTGTTTATGAATATCAGACAAGTACAAGATAGACACTTCCGGATCATTGTTGCGTACTACCGACTCGCTAGAAAACTGTATCGGTGCCACTTCCGTGTTCTCTACCACCGTACTCCACACAGAGAATCCTGCGACCAGCAACACGCTGACCGCTACAAAATCTCGACGCGTCATGGGCTTGGATAAGCGCTCTAACACCGAGCCTTCACCAATTCTTGTAAGAATAAACCCAGCGGCTGAAAACACAATGGCAAGCAAACTGGTTCCAATAATGGCAAACCAAGGAATGACGTCTCTTTCGAAGACAAACAGCTGCTGATCAATGAGCGCAAACGGCGGTATACGATCTGCATCGATGCCAGGAAAGAATAACAACGCACCCACTATCAGCAGCAAAACGAGATACAACAACACGCGCAAATAGCCACAAAGACTGAAACAAAAAACAATACTCCAGTACAACCAAAGCATCACAAGGCTTTTACTGGAAATCAGCACTAAGTAGTTCAACGTGATTTCATCGGCAACGCTCGCCGACTTAGCCGCAAGGAATATTAGCGCCAACGTCAGGCCCGACAAAAGCGCATACCCAAGCAAGTACTTCAATACCAACGGTAGGTTTTGCCCTAAAGGCAAGGCCTCGACAAATAGACGAGTACCGCTCAGGTATTCACCCACGATAAGTCTATTGCCAACAATCAATGCCACAACCGGCATAAGATACAGCAATGCATACCGTACAATTTCAAGTGTGCTCATGCTGTAGGCCGCTTGTTTGTTTTGAACAAGTAGCAACAGAAAAACAGCAAGACAACCCAGCGTTAAAAAAACCACCGGTAGCCAATGCTCGCGTACGTCCTTAGCGAGAAGCGCTATAGCAGCCATAATATTCTAATTATTAGCCACAACAGCAATGAAAACATCTTCGAGCGACATAGGCTCATGTTGCCATTGCTCGTTCAACACTCTGTCATTTGGTATAAGCGTATTTTGCTCAAACTGCAATGTGACGACCCAACGACCCTGTCGCTCACCTTGCTTTAAAATTTTGAGACTGCGATTAACAAATTCACCAGGCATATCGCCAGGGGTGAAATGACTCATGGGCACAGACCAACTTTTGATACTTTCACGCAATGGATCAAGAGCACCGTCATAAACTGTCTTGCCTGATTCAACTATCGCGATACGATCTGCGATGGCTTCTATTTCATCAATAAGATGTGTGGAGAAAAAGGTGGTCGCACCATCGTTCATGGTTTGTTCGCGCACCAAATCTAGAAACTCTCGACGTGCTACCGGATCCATCCCGGCTGTCGGCTCATCCAAGATAAGTAATTGTGGACGACTCGATAATGCTAGCGTTAGCGCAAGCTTTGCTTTCATCCCACCTGAAAATGTGCCAATCCGACGCTTAAGGGGAAGCTGAAAATCAGCCAGCAATTGCTGGTAGCGCTTTTCATCCCACGTTGGATAAAAGCCTCGGACAAATTTGGACAGCACCGTTGGCGTCATCCAAGGGTACATATTTTGATCCTGAGCAACGTACCCAATTTTTTGTCGAATTCGGATTAAATCACTTTTGAGAGGCTGGCCAAACAAACTGATTTGCCCAGCGTCTGCTTGAGTTATACCCATAAGCAAGCGTATTGCGGTTGATTTACCCGCACCATTACGCCCAAGAAATCCGAACACCTCGCCGGGGTAGACATCGAGGCTCAGTCCATCGAGCACCTTCAACGTACCAAATGACTTTTGTACCTCATTAAGACGAAGTACCGGACTAGCCGATTGCGATTGGACAACCGAAGGGTTATCAGACAGGCCTATCATCTAACGAATGCTTCACCGTTATTATGTTGCCTCTATACTACTCGAATATAGCGCCATCGTTTGGTGAGCCGCTGAATGCCACTGCATTGACAGCCCACATCCGATACGATGTATAAAAGCCTTGCCAATCGCGCTAGGTACCCTTCTACGAGTACGTGAGGTGCTGTCCGTCATGCAATCGAAACTAACTATTTCTTGCAACTGCGCAAAAATAATTGCATCGGTAAACATTGATGAGAAAAAGACACCAACCCGAATCAAGTGTTACTGCATAGATTGCCAAACCTATGCAAGACACCTGGATGCTGCAAGCACTCAACTCGATGAAAATGGCGGTACGGATATCCTACAAATCTCTCCAGCCACTTTCAGCATTCAGCACGGCCAAGAGCATTTGGGCAACCTTACATTGTCACCCAATGGAATTTACCGCTGGCATTCGACCTGTTGCAACACACCTTTATGCAACACACCCGCTAATGCAGATATGCCCTATTTAGGCTTGCTCACCAATAACATTACTAAATTTGTGAGTACTGAAAAGACCGGTGGAAATGGCAAAAGTACCAAACTTAACGATGACAATCGTCATACATTACTCAACGAACATTTAGGCCCGGTCAAACGTGGGGTTGGCGCGGGTGACAAACACCCAATGAGTGCCGATTGGCCAATCGCTAAAGGCTTCGGTGTTCTTGGTCTGTTGGGCACACTTCGCAATATGGCCCGGTGGCGATTGCGCGGAGATCACAAACGCTCGATGCTCATCGATGCTACCAGTGGAGAACCACTCGTAAAGCCGTTAGTGCTCACCCTTGAGCAGCGGCAAAACGCACAAAGCAAAACCTAAGGAATCGGGCCAACATGTCGAGCTTACGAGTTGCTTGTGTCGGAGCAGGTTACTTCAGTCGCTTTCACTATGATGCATGGGCTCGCCTAAATGAGGTTGACGTTGTAGGCGCAATGGATGCCTCATTGGAAGCAGCCACACTCACCGGTTGTACACCGTTCAATGACCTAGCTCACATGCTAGAAACCACTAGCCCGCAGCTACTGGACATCATTACCCCACCAACGACACATCTGGAGTTTGTTCGCCAGGCTGTGCAAGCCAAGGTCGAGATTATTATTTGCCAAAAGCCGTTCTGCACTTCGTTAGGCGAAGCCCAGCAGGCAACCACATTATGCCAAGACGCCGGCATACCACTGATCATCCACGAGAACTTTAGATTCCAACCGTGGTACCGGTGTATGCACCAAGCAATTCTCGACGGTACGCTCGGTGATGTTCATCAAATGACCTTCCGACTGCGAACCGGCGACGGTCAGGGCCCTGATGCGTATCTTGATCGACAGCCTTACTTTCAGTCCATGCCGAAACTACTCATTCACGAAACGGGCGTTCACTGGATAGACACCTTTCGATATTTGATGGGTGAACCTATCGCCGTTTATGCCGATCTGCGAAAAATGAACCCTGTTATTGCCGGTGAAGATGCAGCGTACGTCGTCTTTGACTTCGGCAACGGTAAACGGGCTGTCTTTGATGGAAACAGGCATTTAGATCACGCCGCACTCAACCACCGAATGACGTTGGGCGAATGCCTACTTGAGGGCACGCGTGCCAGCTTACAGCTCAGTGGCGACGGCCAGGTGAGCCTTAGAACATTCGGCAGTATGGATAGTACCGTTCTCCTACCGGCGCAAGACTGGCCAGGTTTTGCTGGAGATTGCGTCTATGCCTTACAAAAACATGTCGTGGATGCATTGCTTTCTGGGCACGATTTTGAGAATCGAGCTGAGGATTATCTATCGGTACTGCGCGTCGAATCGGCTATTTATACCTCAGCGCAGACGCATCAACGGGTGAATATTCCACCCCATCAAACGGTGTAAATCGAGGCCAACGCGACCCCATCAATGACATGAAGCAGCTTTGCCAACTCCGCTATATCATTGCCCAACCCCTTCAAAATAGTCTGGAAGTCTAGAAAAACTATTTAAAAACATTAACTTGATGCCCATTTCCGCCTCAAATTCTTAGCCCTAGGCACAAGATTTCAAACAACTCGGCACGACCTGTGCGCAGCTATTAGAGAGTTTGGGACATATACTGTAGCCATGAAAGGATATGCACGAATAGCCGCCGCAGTGCCTGCGGCAGCAGTAGCCGACATCGATACCAATCGTGATCGTACTCTAGCGCTCTGGCGAGAAGCCGATGCAGCTGGAGCGAATACAGTTGTATTCCCCGAGTTAGGGCTCAGCGGGTACAGCATCCGCGATCTGTCGCTAAACACCACCTTATTAGATGCCTGTGAGGCATCGCTGCTCTCATTGATTGAAGCCGGCAAAGCGCTGGAGCCTGTGGCCATCGTCGGTGTGCCATTGCGCTTCAATCACGGTTTATACAATTGCGCAGCAGTGATTCACCAAGGCCGCTTACTCGGCGTAGTACCAAAAGCCTATCTGCCCAACTATCGTGAGTTCGAAGAAGCTCGCTGGTTTCGATCAGGGTTTGATCTGCCACAGGAAGCCTCCATCACCATTGGCCAACATGAAGTGCCTTTTGGTATCGACATCCTATTTAAAAGCTCCTTAACGGATCTAACACTGGGCATAGAAATATGCGAAGACCTTTGGGTGCAAGTGCCACCGAGTAGCTACCAAGTGTCTGCAGGTGCTACGGTTATCTGCAATTTATCCGCGTCCAACTTCACCATTGGTAAGGCGGAGCTTCGACGCATGCTCGCTCGCTCAGCATCCGACAGGGGCAAATGCGCTTATGTGTACGTGGCAGCAGGACCTGGCGAATCATCGACCGACGTCAGCTTTGATGCGGACGCCTTCATTTGCGAAAACGGTCAAACATTAGTTGAGTCCACACGCTTTCTCCGCACCGGACAACTCATTGTGCAAGATATCGATTTGGAGTTGCTGGCATTCGAACGACGATCCACTACAACCTTCGGTGACTGCGCACGTGAAACTATGCCCAGCTTTCGTATCGTGTCTTTTAAATCTGAAACACCGGATGGACTAGTACGAGAAGTCTCTAAAACTCCGTTTTTACCTAAAGACCCAGACACGCTAGCCAGCCGCTGTTGGGAGATGTTTGAAATTCAAAGTAATGCACTCGCAACGCGCATGGCAGCCATTGGCAAACCAAAACTTGTATTGGGTGTATCCGGTGGTCTGGATTCCACACAAGCAGCCTTAGTTGCGGCCGCTGCATTAGATTTACAAGGCCAGCCTCGCACCGATCTCATTTGCATTACCTTGCCAGGCTTTGGTACATCCGATGGCACTCGCGACAATGCTGAGAGTTTGTCACGTGCACTAGGCGCAACCTTTAGCGAGGTGAGCATTTCAGACGCTAGCCGCACTGTGTTGAATGCCGTTGAGCACGAAGTCACCAACGATGTTAACGATGTAGAGCAATTGTTAGCCAAGCTTCGTAAGCATCCAGAGCTAGGAGACGTGACGCTAGAAAACGTACAGGCCAGACTCCGAACACTCTTGCTGATGACGCTAGCCAATCAACATGGCGGGCTAGTTGTTGGCACTGGAGATCTATCAGAGAAAGCGTTAGGTTGGTCTACCTACGCTGGCGATCATATCGCTATGTACGATGTAAACGCAGGTGTCCCTAAAACACTGATTCAGTTTGTGATTCGTTGGGTGGCAAACGAACGCGCTAGCACGTGGAGTGATAGTGAAGTCTTACGTGAAACCCTGTTCTCCATACTGAACACACCCATATCGCCAGAGCTACTACCCGCCAATGCGGATGGTGAAATTGCTCAACTGACCGAAGAAAAAATTGGCCCTTACGAGCTACACGATTTCTTTTTGTATCACTTGGTAAGACACGGTGCCCGCCCTGCTCGCATTCTAGATCTAGCGCGAGTGGCGTTTGATGAAGCGCAGTACGACGATGAAACCCTGAAGCGTTGGATCAGTGTGTTTATCAAACGTTTTTTCATGCACCAGTTCAAACGCTCTTGCACCGCCGACGGCCCCAAGGTCGGTAATGTGGCATTGTCGCCACGAGGTGATTGGCGTATGCCTTCAGATGCCAAACCTGACAAATGGTTGGATGATATCGCTGCTTGGCAGAGTTACTAGCACCTGTTGCGTTGCAGCATAAGCTGCAACGCTTAAACGCCAGTTAAGCCACATCACGCCAACAACTACAAATCAATCTCGACAGAACCACCCTGCTCAGTCGCACGAGATTGACACAATATAATGGTGCTCTCGCGCTGCTTATTCGATAGCACGAAGTCACGATGCTCGACATCGCCTGATACCAGTGTGCACTGACAAACACCGCACAAACCATCTGAGCATTTCACGTCGACGTTGTAACCGTTTTGTTGCAACACATCGGCGGCCGTTTTATCGGCAGGTACGACAAAGCTCTTATCCGATTGCGCAAGTTTTAAAACAAACTCATGGTTCTGATAGTCAGGCGCATCGGGGACTGAGAAATACTCTAAGTGCCTAGCCTCTTCCGGGATACCAGCCGACGCTGCAGCGTCGATAACATCGGACATATAACTTTGCGCACCACAGGTGTACACGTGTGCATGCTTATCGACATTTTCAAATACTGCAGATATATCCAAACGCGTACCTTCATCGGATACATGTAGCGTAACGCTTTCGGCCCACGGCATTTTCTTAAGCTGCTCAAGGAACGCCATAGTGTTTTGGCTACGCCCAGAATAATGCAACTCAAAGGCAGCCTGCTTGGCGTGCAGCTCATGAGCCATAGCAATCATGGGTGTGACACCGATACCGCCTGCCATCAAATAGGTTTTGCCTGTTGAGTCATGCAATGGGAAATGATTGATCGGCTTGGACACAAACACGCGTCGCCCTTCATTAAAAATTCGATGCATTAATTGCGACCCACCACGCCCAGTAGCTTCTTTCAATACCGCAATTTGGTAAGACGAACGATCGGCTGGATTTCCACACATCGAATACTGTCTAAGGTATTCAGGTGCAACCACAATATCCAAATGCGCACCGGCGCTCCATACTGGCAATGGTTCGTCGTTCAGTGATTTGAGTTCATAAAACGTAATGTCTGGCGTGTGCTTTATCGCTCGGCTGATCATCAACTGAACAACCGGACTCTCACCCGAATTGGAATACACATGCGCAACACTATCAACCGTACCGTTATCGATATGTAATTGATACTGCTCAGCGGTGATCATCGCTTGATAGGCTTCTATACCTTTCTCACGATCCATCGGGTAGGGATACGGATACGGGTGAGGCGCTAACGGTGCTGGATAGACCGCCAAGGTTTGTTCCTCATACTTAAGATGAAGATCCTTTTGTAGCTTTCGAGCATTGACAGGTTTTTGCGTCACCCGATAGCCACCGTCATCTTCCATTTCTAAATCCCACCACCATTTTTTAACGGTGTTCAGGCTCCCTCGATCAGCAAAATCATCAAAGCGTGCCAGCGCTTTCGCTGTGAATGGCAGCTTCATAGCCGTCCAACGAAACACGCTATCGGCCAACAAACCTTCTAGATTCCACGGGCAGGTTTTCATACACCTGCCGCACATCGCACCGCCTTCAGTTGTTATTCGATAGGTTGCGCACTTTTGGCTATCAGACTTCCAAATTTCATAACCATTGAACATGAGCTTAGGGCCTGCCGTGATAGCACCTGAAGGGCATTCACGTGCGCACTTATTACAGCTCTCACAAAATTTTTGCAGCCCGAAATCAATGGGTTTATCGTGCGCCATGGGTAAATCAGTTGTTACAACCCCTGACTTTAATCGCGGCCCAAGAAACGGATTTAATACCACTTCACCAATACGACTAACTTCACCTAGCCCCGACAAAAGCAACAATGGGGGTTGCAACACCTCTCCATCGATGACTGAATGTGCCTTAGCCTTGTAGCCCAGGTTACGAATTTGTTTAGCCAGCACCCCGCCAAGCAAAGAAAACCGTAAGTAAGCCCGCATAGATAAAGCGACTGAAATCCAATCATCTCCTGATGAGCCTTCCATGGTGCCGTAGCCTTGATCAACGATCATGGAAATGGCTTGATCATGTGGAGGCTCTAGCACCTCACCCGCCGCATCGTGTGAGTACCACGTCCAATCGGGGCAGCGCGAAATTCCGACAGCATCAATACCCAGAAAATAGGATGTGGCCTTGATAAGCTGCGCAGCCGCCTCAGGGTCAAGCTTGCACTTGCTGACAACACTCTCACCATCTTGCAAAAGCACAAAAGCCCCTAATGCTCTGCGTTGAGCCATAGAAGGTGCTGACTTACGCGCATAACGCCCACCGGCGGCACCAGCCTGAACAGTCTTACCCAAGTCACCAAACTGTGCTCGCGCAAACATATCAGTGCGCTTAGGCACACGAGCCACTCGAGCCTCATCAATAAACGTGGTGGTTTTCTCAACGCGCTTCAACGTTTCGAATGGATGCATGCCATCGACATATCGTCGATGCTCATAGGGTTGATAATTAGAGGCATTTTTAGAAAAGCCCTTACCAAGCTTCCATGCCCAACCATGAATGCTTGACGGTTGCTGCTTTAAAGGCACTAAGGGTTTATCAGGCGTTATAACAAACTCCGTGCTAATGGCCCCTATGCCAAATTGAGTACCCAAATACGGATTGACTAACTCCCCGTCTTCAACCGTTGCAAGACCTGCGGCTACGGCCAACTTGTTCAAATCAACACCGCTGGTTGTGCCGGTATGTGCAAGCGCATCGTAACCAAGCAACCGAAGGTAGTTGGCTATGACGATGGACGTCTCTGAGGCTAGTAGGCAGGCTCTATGTGTCAACGCACCTTGTATCCAATCACCACCCACCTCATCAATCGACGGAGTACGCGGATGTTGGTATAGAAATACTAACGCGTAGGTATGGCTCTGAGCACTACCGGTTGGTTGCTGAGTCGACTCTTTCAGATCAGCCATGATCATATCGATACCGGAGGCTAACGTTTTAGTCTGCCGGGTTTGCAAATCGGTAGCCAAACTCGCGACATCGGGATTTACAAAAGGGACGTCCAGTAAGGCCTCTTGGGGTAACTGGCAAACACCGACCATTGAGGCGTCTGAAAAGTAGCCAAAAGCCTTCAGGTGATCAGCTCGGACGGATGGATCCTCTGGGCATGCTGCAACAGCACTGTTCACCACTCCGTGACGTATCGCATCCAACATCGCTTGATGCTCGCGCATAGCGTTGATGATGGAAAACGGCGCACTCGGGTTGTCAAAACTTAGCTGACTGAATGCGGGTGTGTCGGATAAATCGGGTAAGTCGCTTTGACGACACAGCAACTCAGTGGGGAAATGCCCTTCATGAATAGGTCTGGATTTATCAGAAAATATTCGCATGCAACCGCTCTCGTCAAATCACGGCCGCCAACGTATGACGGCCTAAGGGCCTAACGAAACAACATTAACCCATTCCGCCCATACCACCACCCATACCACCCATACCTGGCGGCATTTGCCCTTTCATAGCTCGCATCATTTTCGCCATGCCACCCTTGCTTAGCTTTTTCATGGTGCGAGCCATCTGCTGGTGTTGCTTTAATAAACGATTGACGTCTTGAACCTGCAACCCTGCTCCAGCGGCAATACGCTTCTTTCTTGAACCTTTGAGAATTGCTGGGTATTTGCGCTCTTGTGGCGTCATGGAATTTACCAACGCAATCATGTGAACGAATTGCTTGTCGTCCATTTTGTTCTTTACGGAATCAGGCACATTGCCCATGCCCGGCATCTTGTCCATCAAGGAGGCCATGCCTCCCATGTTTGCCATTTGTTCGAGCTGTTCCTTCAAATCGTTAAAATCGAAGTTTTTGCCCTTCTTCATTTTGTTGGCAAATTTCTCTGCCTTTTCGTGATCAACCTTGGCTGTAACTTCTTCAACCAAGCTGACCACATCACCCATACCTAGGATGCGTGAGGCAATACGATCTGGGTGGAAGGTTTCCAGAGCGTCGGTTTTTTCACCCGCACCAATAAATTTAATGGGCTTACCAGTGATAACTCGGACCGACAACGCCGCACCACCGCGAGCATCACCGTCTGTTTTGGTTAGAACCACACCCGTTAATGGGAGTGCTTCGCCAAAGGCTTTAGCCGTATTGGCAGCATCCTGACCGGTCATGCTATCGACAACAAACAGCGTCTCGACAGGCTTGATAGCCGCATGCAACTGCTGAATCTCGCTCATCATGGCGTCATCAATAGCAAGCCGACCCGCGGTATCTACCAGCAGCACATCTACTAATTGCTTACGTGCAGCATCTAGAGCTGCCTTAGCAATATCCACCGGTGCTTGATCGATGGTGCTGTTGAAGAAAATGGCGTCGACGCTCTCGGCCAGCGTTTCTAGCTGTTTTATCGCGGCCGGTCGATAGACGTCACAGCTGACGACCATGACTTTCTTTTTATCGCGCTCCTTGAGCAAACGGGCAAGCTTAGCCACCGTGGTGGTTTTACCCGCACCTTGCAGACCTGCCATAAGAATGACAGCGGGCGGCTGAGTTGAGAGGTTCAGCGGCTCGGCGTTGTCACCCATGACCGCGACAAGCTCATCATTAACAACCTTGATGAACGCCTGCCCCGGGGACAAGCTGCCAATGACCTCTTGGCCCATGGCCTTGGCGCTAACCGAATCGACGAGCTGCTTGACTACCGGAAGCGCCACATCAGCTTCCAATAAGGCCATGCGCACTTCACGCAGAGTGTCTTTGACGTTCTCTTCGCTTAGACGACCTTGGCCGCGAAGATTTTTAATCGTGCGGCCTAACCGTTCACTCAGACTATCGAACATACGATACCTATGCCTTGTTGCAACGCTGACTCTGCAGTCAACCTAGTTAGCTTGATGCGCACAGTATACGGGACACGGCACAGCTGTTAGCCCAGTGAAAAAGAAACTGTGTGAACTCCTAGCAAAAGTACGGGTCATATCGGCCATTCCCGCCACCGATCTAGTCTAAATGGGCCTTTTATTTACCAGCTCCAATCGCCGCTCAATCATGCTTTCAAAAGCCAAACTGAGCCCTAAGCGCTTAGCCCTCTCGATATGCGGTGCATTTTTGCTCAGCGTGGGTTTGCAGGCATCGGCCCAAAACCACGGAGCAGAAACGGGGCAAGCAACGGTTGCGCTAAATGCAGCCCCCGAATTAACCCAGACGCTAACGGCAGCCTACGAAGCTCTCGGTGACGATTACGAACCCAGAACAGAACACCTGTTTGCTGATGGCACCCCGAAATACATCAACCGGCTTATTCAGGAGGACTCTCCTTATTTGCGTCAGCACGCTCACAACCCAGTGAATTGGTACCCGTGGGGTAGCGAGGCCTTTGAAGTGGCCAAAGCTGCCAACAAACCGGTCTTTTTATCCATTGGGTATGCCACGTGTCACTGGTGCCACGTGATGGA
>CALKLO010000002.1 GCA_937991945.1 uncultured Granulosicoccus sp. | reverse complement strand
AAACGTTGGGAACACGTCAGAGTCAGAGGTCAGAGTGATCATATAAGGCTCTCCAACCACCCCGCTTTCATTAGCACCTAAATACCCTAGCAATTGATACTGGTGCCCTGAGCGAGTTCCTCGTCGCTCAATAGAGACTCCGTCAGCACTCTTCACCTGCACAGCAACACGCTTTTCTTCAAAGCGCGTTAAAAAACTGGAAATAGGCACGCCCAACGAATGGGACAACGCTTGCAGCGTGGTTAATGAGGGAGACGTTACCCCGTTCTCAATCTTGGACAACATACCAACGGACAAGCCGCTGGTTTCTGCTAATTCAGCACCGGTCATACCACGTTGCTTTCGAAGGGTACGCACCTCTCGACCGATGGCAACTTCAAGTCGTCGCTCGACATCACCCCTTACAGCATGAGGGTTTTGCTGTAAGGGGGATTGTTTATCGTCGAGCCCTAGCAGGGGTTCATTGCTAGCTTCATTGGCTAAAGGTTTATCCATTAAACCTATATTACACCAATCATATAAGCGTATTCATTTAACGCTGATAGACGCGGATATAGTCTATTTCGAATTTGGCAGGGAATGGTGTTGTACTGTCGGCAGGTCCTGGAAAGCTACCACCCACTGCAAGGTTTGCCAGTATGTACATTTGTTCATCAGACACTTGATCGCCTTCTACACGTCCAGTTTCAATATCGTCCACATACCAAACTATACGTCCTTCTTCCCAGTCCACTCGATAGGTGTGAAAGTCTGCTGAAAAATCACTGATTACAGCTCTCATTTCTGTAGACGATGTTTGGTTGTACAACCCACTACCGTCGTTATCAAAACGATAATGATAAGCATGATTAGCCGTTGTAACTCTATCGCCTATTGCTTCGATGATATCGATTTCAGGATCTTCAGGTTGATCTTGCTTGTAGTAAGCGTTGAGTAACCAGAATGCACTCCATAGTCCTTGACCTGCAGGCATACGTGCACGAGCTTCAACCCGACCATATTTAAATCTAAACGAGTTATAGCTGGTGATAATGCCCGACAAGTAAGGCTGTCGATTCAATGCAAAGCTATTGTCTGCTGTATTTATTACACGGCTTGTACGATCGACTTCAACACCATCGGAATCGAATGCAACCACTAAAAATTTGCGGTCAACACCTGGGACTAAGTCGCTAACGAACAACGATCGACCATCTGTGTTTTCGAGAAAGCTATCGTTATCAAAAATATCGTAGTTAGTCGCACCCTGAACACCGTTCCAACTAATTTCGGCTGTAGACGTTGAATATATGGTGGACTTAATGACCAAGCGTATGCTTTGTTCTTCAGCTGGGCTAATACCGTCTCCCGTATTGAGAGTGTGCGTTTGCTCAATGATTAGATCATCACAACCATCATAAGCAGCAACGCGGTATTCGTAGTTAACGCCTTCACTCAAACCCGTTTCATAAAGGCTCTTATAATCAGCACCTTCTAGTGATCGATAAAGCGAGCCATTACGGAAAACTTCATAACGAGCGGTTCTGTTAGGTGATTGCCAAATGATTTCAGCACTTCGTGACGAATAGATTCTTGAATCTAGTCCCAAGGTAAATGCTTGAAGAGGCGCAGCTTCTCCTGGTCTGTCAGCCGTGTTAACGGTCAACTGCGCAGTTACAAGCCCATTGCCATCGCTATCTACGGCAACAACTTCATACGCGTAATCGATACCATCACGTAAGTCGGTTTGCAAGTAGGATCCGCCTGTTGAAGTGCCTTGTAGCACACCATCGCGGTAAACTTCGTATAGCGCTGCATTAGCAGGTACGCGCCACAGTAGCTCAACAGTATTGGCAGAGTAAATAGAGCGCGTTAGATATAACAGCGATCGATCAAACGGCGTCTTTATGGCTTCAATGGAGAGAACGCCATCAGAGACGTTGAAGGGGTTGTAATCAAACTGATCATCATTGACGTAATACTGAGTCTCATTATTAATGATGACACCGGGTCCCCATAAATATTCGGTTTCCCATTTACCACGATCGAGCTTAGAGCCGCTGAAGTTTTCTTCAAAGACTAGCTGATATTCATTAGTAGGATCAGGCGCTTCGCATGTGTCTGCGTATGCACCTCCAGCGCTTGCGCATAACGCGAGCAGGAGTACAGATGACTTGTTCATGGCAATAGTACGTTTTTAAACTGTGCGACTATTGTACTCCCAGTCACTTAGGTAACTGGTGGTAGGATTACCCCGAACCACCAGCTACCTAAGCTTTTTAGCACTAATTCACAAAGTGTTACCTTACTCGACAGTTACCCAGCGAAGAATAAAAAAGTTATCGCTGCGCTGCGTCAAAGAAACGTTATCTTTTGATGCCCAAATCAGTGGCTGGATGTACATCGGTACGTAAGCCACTTCGTCTTGCATCAATCCGTGAACTTCATCAACCATAGACTGACGAGCTTCAGCATCTAGCTCTTCCTGAATCATAGGTAACAACTCATCGATGCGAGCGTTAGAGTAACCACCGAAGTTCCAGCTTCCTAACTTCTTTTCTGTATTCGGTGTTGATGCCAAAAAGCGAATAGGATGCTCGGCGTCGAATGTACCCGGCGACCAACCCAACAGATACATATCGAATTTATCTTCACGCAGCTCCGGCCAATAGTTACGTACTGGCATGCTAGTCAATTCAGCGTTCAAGCCAACTTTAGCCATCATGGATGCAGCAGCCTTACAAATAGATTCGTCGTTTATGTATCTATCGTTAGGGCACTGTAGTCCAAAGCTGAAACCATCCGGATAACCCGCATCAGCCAACAACGCTTTTGCCGCAGCAGGATCATAGGCCAAACGATCACCCAGATCTTTTGAGTATCCATTCATGTTTTCTGACACAAGCTGCGCCGCAGGCTGTGCATTTCCACGCATGATCTTTGCAATCAGCGTATCAACATCAATGGCTTGATAAGCCGCTTGGCGGACACGAACATCTTGGAAGGGATTTTTACCACTGACATCTTCAGAGAACATCAGCTCTTCGCCGTCGTGCTTAAAACCAAACATGATGACGCGTGCTTCAATACCTTCATGAACAGTGAAACCACTGCGCTCTTTCATACGCGGTACATCTTGTAATGGAATAGGTGAGATGAAATCGATCTCACCAGACAACAGTGCTGCCATACCTGTTGCGCTTTGACCTATCGGAGTAAAAACCGCCTTAGTGATATTTGACTCTAGTGAATCCCACCAGTTGGCAAATGGCGCTAACTCAGTTTGCACACCTGGGTCTCTAGCTGTGACTGTGAACGCACCCGTACCGTTGGTGTTTCTTGTTGCAAAGTTTTCAGCTTCTTTGGATGGACGCTCTGCCCCATTAGATTCAGACCATTCACGGTCCATAATCATAAAGTTTGCGATAGAGCTTGGAAACAGAGGATTGGGTGCTTTGGTTAAAAAGTCGATGGTGAATTCATCAACCACTTTCACTTCACTAACCGGTGCAAACCAAGATCTTGCATCTGACTCTTCAGATGAAGCACGCTCATAAGAGAACAACACATCATCGGCAGTAAAACTTGCGCCATTATGAAAAGTGACGCCTTCTCTTAAGTTAAAACGCCAGCCACCTTCTTCAATTTGCTCCCAGCTTGTCGCCAGCGCACCTTCAACTTGCATTTGCTTGTCACGACGGACAAGTCCTTCGTATACGTTATTTAAAAAACCAAGCACTGGTGCAGTATTGCTGGCATGTGGATCAAGCGTTTGAGGGTCAGTCTTTCCTGCCCACTTAAACGTTTCTGCAGACGCATTTAAAGGGGCTAGCGTACTAACCGCCGTTGCAAACACGAGGGCTAGTCCAGCCGTCGGCCAATGTCTACGAATCATAGTGTTTTTCCTTTGCGTATATTTCGTTAAGTTAATCAGCTTTGTCGGATTCTATTCAAACGTGACGTATTAACTCGCCAACGCTCTTTCTAGAAAATCCAAACGATCCTGACCCCAAAAAAGCTCACCATCTACGCTATACGTTGGCGAACCAAAAACTTCTTTCTCATGTGCCACAGCAGTTACATCCATAAGCTTCTGCTTACCAAGCTCACTAGAGGCAGCCTCTAACAAGGCCTTACCGTCTAATCCACAGTCGTTGGCAATAGCTACCAATGTGTCTGTATCCGCAATGTTTTTCTCATCGCGCCAGACGGCAGTTAATACAGCATCGCTTAACTTACCTGCATCTGTGCCTCCAGCGGCATAGACCATGGCAGCGGCAGTGCTTTGATCAGCAGGGAAAAATGCCGGTGTCAGATTCATTGGTACCTCTAGATGACTAGACCATCGCTTGAGCTCGTCCATACGAAATCGTTGTCGCGAAGGGTGTCTCTTGGCTGGGGGTAATCCGCCCATATTGCCAAAGGTCGATCCGACATCAATGGGTAGATAGTTAACCGTAATACCCGTGCGCTCTTTAAGACTATTGAATCGATCAATAGCTAAGTAACTCCAAGGCGATATAAGAAAATGGTAATAATCTACAGTCTTAGACATAGACAGCCGACTCCAATTGATTAGGGTTAAAAAAGTAGGACGCAATGATGTCGCGCCCTATCAAAAAGACAGTATAACCATCGTTGTGTTCCATTCACGACAGTAAGTCCACTTTTACTTCGCAATCAACTATTTTTGTGCTCATAACGAGCGCCTTTTTCCGGATCAACTCTGGCAAACTGCCACCATGTTTCAAGTTCTCAAACAAACGTGGGCCCTAATGCTTGGGGTACTACTCCTCATGCTAGGAAACGGCTTGCAAGGCACACTGCTAGGCGTGCGCGGGTCACTGGAAAATATTGATTCGGCTACCATGGGTTACATCATGGCCGGTTACTTTCTAGGATTTCTCGGTGGCTCAAAAGTCACGCCTATCCTGCTGCAGCGTGTCGGGCACGTAAGAGTTTTTGCCGCACTGGGCTCATTAGTATCCGCAGCCTTTATCCTGTATGCCGCGGTTGTAGATCCTATCGCTTGGTGGGCTCTCAGAGTACTAGTAGGATTTTGTTTTTCTGGAATTTACGTCGTTGCTGAAAGCTGGTTAAACCATTCGGCATCCAACCAGTCCAGAGGCAAGGCATTATCACTGTATATGATGGTACAGATGGCCGGCATGGTACTCGGGCAACTGTTACTCAACATTGCTGATCCAGGCGGATACGATTTATTCGTCCTTATTACGGTATTGGTGTCTATCTCTTTTGCACCGATATTATTGTCATCGTCATCCGCTGCACCGCTACAGCAATCGGCTCGCTCAATGCCCCTCAAAGAGCTTATCGAAACCTCTCCGCTGGCCTGCTTTGGCATTCTATTATTAGGCGGTGTGTACGCTGTTTTGTATGCCATGTCTCCGGTCTACGCGACCGAAAGAGGTTTAAGCGTTGCGCAAACCTCGTATTTCATCACGGGAATATTTTTGGGAGCCATGGTGTTCCAGTACCCCATTGGTTGGCTATCAGACAAATTTGATCGGCGATATCTCATTATTGGTGTCACCGCTCTGGGTGCAATGGTTGCACTGTTGGGCATGTACTTTGGTGACAGCTATTCCGTGTTACTTGTTGTCGCCGTCTTTTTGGGCGGACTTTCTAATCCTTTATATTCGCTGCTGGTTGCCTACGCCAATGACTACCTAGAGCAAGATCAGATGGCCTCAGCAGCAGGCGGACTACTGTTTATTAGCGGTTGTGGCGCAATGACGGGACCCATTATTGTGGGTAGTGCAATGACGCATCTCGGCTTAGAGTGGTTTTTCATAACACTAGTGATTTTACTAAGCGCTATTTGCTTTTATGGTATCTATCGGATGAGCCAAAGACCCTACGAAGTATTGGACGAAGCTTCCCCTTATCTACCCATTTCTTCTCGCACAACCACCTTTGCAACAGGTTTTGCCATCGACGCGCTTGAAGAGCAGCAACTGGAGGAGCTAGAAGACTCAGAGGAAGTATTTGAGGGGCGTCCTTACGATCACGAAGTCATACAACGATTAGACGAACAAGACCCAAACACCTAGGGCTTTGACTTGGCCCTTACCAGTTCTCGGTACAAGGTAAACAGCCCAGTCATGATGACGATTGTTGAGCCCAGGATGGTGTACTTATCAGGCACTTCTGCAAAAAACAGATAACCCAAAATAATACTGAACAACAAACTCGTATACCGATAAGGCACTACATAGGCAACCTCTCCACTGCGCATGGAAAGGATAATAAATTGATACCCTACAAACAAAAATGCCGAGGCTAAACCAAGGGTTTGGATATGCACCGTCTCCAATGCCACCCAAGAACCTTGCACACTGACCATCGAAAAACCGAATGTCATAACCAGCACTGCCGTAGCTGCGGTCACTAATAGCGACGGCAAGGATTTGGGTAGAGCGCGAGTAGAGAGATCTCTAGCAGCAGCAAACAGCACTGAGATGGCGACAAGTAGTGAAGCGGGCTCGAAGGCATTCGTGCCAGGTCTAATGATGATAAGCACTCCGACTAGACCAATCGTTATAGCCAGCCAGCGTCTCCACCCGACAGCTTCTCGAAAAACAATAGCGGCACCCAGAGTCACCGCTAAGGGCAAGGACTGCAGAATGGCCGAAATACTCGCGTAGGGCAAATGCACTAAGGCATTCAGGAAAAACAACGTAGCGCCTAACTCCATCAGGCCTCGTAGCAACACCATTGGAATTAAGGCTTCTCTGAGCCTGGGTAATAATCCTCTTTGCCAAATAACAGCAAAAATAAGTACGCTTAAAAACAACCCTCGAACGCCCATGACTTGCGCTGTCGGTAAGACCCCATCGAGGGTTTTAATCAGTGCGTCATTAATAGAAAAGCCTGCCATGGATAACACCATGAACAGGCTTGCTTTGAGATTGTCAGACATTCATTTGCACAGCGAAAAACAGGTATGAATGTTTTACTCCACTGTGACTGATTTAGCGAGGTTTCTTGGTTGATCCACATCAGTGCCTTTAATGATCGCCACATGATACGAAAGCAACTGCAAAGGAATGGTGTAGATGATCGCCGCTATAAGAGGGTCACAATGTGGCACTTCCAGAACCTTCATGGTGTTATCGCTTGCAAAGTTTGCTTCCTTGTCAGCGAATACATACATGAGGCCCCCACGTGCTCTAACTTCTTCAACATTCGATTTTAATTTTTCTACCAGGTCATTGTTAGGCGCTACAACAATAA
Organism: uncultured Granulosicoccus sp.; assembly: GCA_937991945.1. GTDB lineage: Bacteria > Pseudomonadota > Gammaproteobacteria > Granulosicoccales > Granulosicoccaceae > Granulosicoccus. Next base: position 20,582 of record CALKLO010000002.1, on the reverse strand, counting down.
CAGGCATGTCAGCATCAATAAGTGCCAATGGTCCGTGCTTTAATTCACCCGCCGCATAAGCCTCGGCATGAATGTAGGAAATTTCTTTTAGCTTAAGCGCTCCTTCCATAGCAATGGGATATTGATCTCCACGACCTAGAAACAAGCTGTGATGCTTATCAACAAAATCTTCGGCCATGCCCTGAATGGCTTCATCCATTCCTAAAGCTTGTTCTATCTTTGCTGGCAGACTTTGCAAAGCGCCCACGATAGCGCGCTCTTGCTCTTCACTCATACCGTTGTGATGACCCACCGCACCTGCAAGCATTAACAATGCAGACAACTGGACTGTGAATGCCTTCGATGAGGCAACACCAATTTCAGCACCCGCTTTCATCAGATAAGTCATATCGGATTCACGGGTAAGCGAAGACCCTGCAACGTTACATATAGTCAGGCTTGCCATATAGCCTTGCTTTTGCGCCAATCGCAATGCCGCCAATGTATCGGCTGTTTCACCGGACTGAGATATGGTAACTAGTAAGCTATTGGCTCTTACAAAAGACTTTCGATAACGATACTCAGACGCAATTTCAACGTTGCACGATACACCTGCTAAATCTTCAAACCAGTATCGAGCCGTCATTCCCGCATTGTAGCTAGTACCACAGGCTATGATTTGCACATGCTCAACTTTTTTCAGTATCTCAGCGGCGTTATCACCAAATGCTTCATCTAGAACTTTGCCTTGAAAAAGTCGACCTTCTAGCGTGTTCTGAATCGCAACCGGCTGCTCATAGATTTCCTTTTGCATGTAGTGCCGATAGTTACCTTTATCGGTCGGATCATTAGACAGTGTTGATTCCTCAATTGCACGCTCAACAGGATTACCGTCAACATCGACGATAGAGACCTTCTCGCGCGTAATCATGGCAACGTCGCCTTCTTCTAAATAGGCAAACCGGCGAGTAACCGGCAACAATGCCAATTGATCAGAGGCAATGAAATGCTCTTTAACGCCATAACCAATAACCAAAGGACTGCCAGAGCGAGCAACAATGAGTTGATCAGGCTGAGTCTTGTCCATGATTACTGTGCCATAAGCTCCTTCGAGCTGGGCGACAGCTGTACGAACAGCTTCGAACAAGCTACCGGCAACCTTCAGCTCATGATCAGTAAGATGAGCAATAACTTCTGTATCGGTATCGGATGTAAATTCGTAACCTAAGGCTACAAGCTTTACTCGTAGCTCAGCATGATTTTCAATAATGCCGTTATGCACCACCGCAATTCTGTCAGTAGACACATGCGGGTGTGCATTGGCTTCGTTGGGTTCACCATGGGTTGCCCATCGGGTATGCGCGATACCAATACCGCCTTCCATACCGAACTCGTTGACAGCATCAACTAGCTCTTTCACCTTACCCACGCGGCGAAGTCGGTTGAGCGCTCCATCACGCCCAATAGTCGCTACACCTGCAGAGTCATAACCACGATACTCAAGGCTTTGTAATCCCATCAGCAGTATCTCAGCGATATCTCGCTGCGCTACGGCTCCAACAATTCCACACATAGTGTCGTCCTAATTATCGATGCCTGTGGTCAACAAGCATCTTGGATTATTATTTGTTTTTAACAGGCCTAGACCAGTTTTCGATTTCAGTTTGCTTAGCCCGCGTCAGCGATAAGCGGTCAGCTGGAACATTCCGAGTAATCGTAGAACCGGCACCGACTGTTGCACCTTCGCTAATTACCACAGGAGCCACCAGAGAACTATTGGAACCAATGAATGCACCATCACCAATAACCGTCTTATGTTTATTGGCACCGTCGTAGTTGCACGTAATCGTGCCTGCACCTACATTTACATTTACACCCAGCGTGGTATCACCCACATAGCTCAAGTGATTGATCTTGCTACCCGCACCAATTTGAGTGTTTTTAGTTTCTACAAAATTGCCAATACGAATGTTGCTGTCAGTACGCGTGCCCGGACGCAACCGTGCGAACGGACCGATAGTGGCATTCTCGCCAACCGATGCATTTTCGAAAACGCAGTTTGCCAGCACCTGCGTACCGTCAGCAATAGTGCTGCCCGATATCAGGCAGTTGGGACCAATGTGAACGTTATTACCAATCACACAATGGCCTTCAAACACGCAATTCACATCAATAGTGACATCGCGTCCTGTCTCCAGAGTGCCGCGAACATCAATACGAGAAGGATCAGCTAGCGTCACACCCGAATCCATCAATGACTCAGCTACCTGCCCCTGGTGTAATCGCTCCAAGCGAGCTAATTGAGAACGGCTATTAACACCGTCAACTTCCCACGCATCATCAGGATGCACCGCGGTAATCGACATACCGTCTTTTACTGCTAGTTCATGAATATCTGTCAGGTAGTACTCGCCCTGAGCATTCTTGTTATCTATACGGCTGAGCAAATCTCGTAAGGCTCCACCTTTTATCGAAACGACGCCCGCATTAACCTCTGAGATAGTCAGTTGATCGCTACTCGCATCCTTTTGCTCAACTACACCTACCACGTCACCACCCACTCTAAGAATTCTTCCATAGCCTGTTGGGTCGTCCATGATCAGGGTGAGCAGACCAATCGTACGGTCGTCACAGACATCTAACAGTGCTTGATACGTAGACGCCCTGGTTAGCGGAACGTCACCGTAAGTAATCAAAACGGTATCGTTTTCCTCGATTCCTTCAAGACCTTCCTTGACCGCATGGCCAGTACCGAGCTGCTCTGTTTGCATCGCCCAGCGAACCGAATGAGTAATGGTACTTTTTACTTGATCAGACTCGTGACCTATCACAACAGTAATGCTTGTAGGTTCCAGACTTTCAGACGTATCTAACACATGGCCCAGCAAGGACTTACCGGCCAATCGGTGTAACACCTTCGGCATCGCTGATTTCATACGAGTACCTTTACCGGCAGCAAGTACGATGATTCTTGTAGTCATACAAAAGTCCTTGAACGTTAGAAAAACGTAATTATCCCACGGGATATCGGTCACAGACGCACAATGGTTAAATCTACATAGCGCTTGAGGCCGATTCGTCTGCTAAAAATCGGACGCTACTCACAGGTAACGTGTGTATTGGTCGTGATGAGAGCACACATATACAGGGAAGAACGAGACGCCAGAGTATTGGCTTTTCTTTAGGCAAATACCTAAAACAACTGTAACTTTATAGCTGTTCAATCAATTCACCACACGGCAAGTTTTGCAAAACTATCTGATTGATTGTTAAATCTCACTGAACAAATTGATGCAAACCTTACTCAAATTCGTTAGCTTGGGAGCGCTGTAAATCCCACACTTGTGTCCAGTTAACAACCGGAAACCTGTCTAGTGAAACATCCCAGTACTCTGAAAAGTCTGGCAACATTGGAGGCACTACCCACCCTCTTCACTCATGCACTCAGCCGAGAACGCGACGCTATGAGATTTTCACTTTATTTTCGTGCTGTGTCACGTAGGTTCAGGCGTGTTGTTCTCACATCTTGTTTGAGCGCTCTGTCTCTTGCTGGCGCCGCAGATGGCACACCAGCAAAGCTCCTAGGCTTCCAGCGTATCGCAGACCGTTTAGAATTCACGGTGATATCCACAGGCTGTACAACAAGTGAGCACTTCACATTAGTTATAGCTGACGCCATAACACCCGACAACAGCAATCAAGATGCAGACTCCATTCAAAATGGCTTACGGCCTCATATTTCTATAACACTCATTCGCATCAAAAATGATTATTGCCGTCGCATGCCGGGCCCTAGGGTAATCAGTTTATCCTTGCCAGAAGACTTCCCCCACAAGGCTACCTTGGGGATAAACAATTCATTCGTTTCTCTTCGCCCTCGATAATAGCCAGGCTGAACGCTAACCTCGAACTATTAACGCTACTGACTCGCGGCCATTTCCCATCAATGCTTAACACCATTTAGCTACGCTACCGTGGGGTTTTGCATGGCTATTCCAGATTTAAATATAGACGCCAACGTTGACAAGCCTTTTTCAAAATCTTCTTCTTTGGTGCTACTAAAATTTAGTCGAAAACAATTCGCTGCCTCCCTACCGTCAGCATAGAATGCTTCCCCTGGCATAAATGTCACGCCTGACTCTACTGCGGCTGACAATAGTAGACGGGTGTTTATAGGGGTTGTTGTTTTAAGTTGCAACCAGAAAAACAAGCCACCTGCGGGTAATTCCCACGTGGCGAGATCATCAAAATACGTAGTTAGGCACGCATCGAAACTATCGCGCTTGGCTTTATACAAAGTTTGCAATCTTGCTAAACGTAAACCTGCTTGTTCGTCAGATAATATGTTTTGAACAATGCGTTGCGATACACGACTACTGTGTAAATCAGCTGCCTGTTTGAGCATTAACAGCTGAGGATAAAGATCAGCAGAACACACCAAGTACCCCAAACGTAACCCAGGCGCTACGGTTTTAGAAAAGGTGGATTGGTATATCCAACTACCCTTTTCCATGAACGAGCAAACGGCTTGTTTATCGCATTCTTGATAACTCAGATCTCGGTAAGGATCATCTTCAAATAAAATGGTATTGCCACGCTCACAACTTTGCGCTAACTGTTGCCGTTGCGCAGTTGTATAAACACTCGACGATGGGTTCTGAAACGTCGGAATTGCATATAACAACGTTGGGGATTCCTTAGAAACAGCAGAGGCGACCGTTTCAATGTCATAAGGTACGTAGTCGGCACCAAAGAGTTTAAACACCTGTAATGCGGCTAAGTAAGTCGGCGATTCCACAGCCACCTTAGTGCCCTCGTCCACAATCAGCTTAGCGACTAAATCAATTCCTTGTTGTGAGCCGGATAGTATCAATACTTGATCAGCATTAATTTGCCACCCACGCCCTTGAATCTCATTAGCGACATGCTCACGCAAATAGGGCTCACCTTCTGAAGGTCCGTACTGCAGATCAGATTTTTCAAACGACAGTGACTCGACTTCTGGGAACGTATCTGCATCTGGCAAGCCACCCGCAAAGGAAATCATGCCGGGGCGAGAGGCTACAGACAGTATCTCTCTAATTGGGGAGGGAGTTAGACGGGAAGCTCGTTTAGCTAATCTATTGGTAGACATATTGGCACCTTTGGTATTAAAGCCATCAACAATTTATTAGGTCAATATTAATGACCTATTGACAGCATAGAAGCTCACCCGTATTGTGTCAACATGATTGACCCATATAAGAATTCTACGCACTTAGAAGCCATTGAGCTTTTATATCGCGGCTACCGCACATTTACAGAACAAGCAGATCGCTTGTTAGACAAACGCGGCTTAAATCGATCTCACCACCGAATTTTGTATTTTGTGGGAAGAAATCAAAATGGTTCGGTCGCTGATTTACTTGATGCCTTAGCTATTAGCAAACAGGCGCTGAATACACCACTGCGCCAACTCATGGCTATGGAACTGGTCGAAAGCAAACGATCCACTAACGATGCCAGAATAAAAATGCTTAAGCTCAGCCCTACCGGTAAACGACTTGAAGCAAGATTAACCGAAGCTCAATCTGAGTTGCTTGAGAACGTATTTGAAGAAGCCGGGGCTGATGCTCAGAACAGCTGGCATTTGGTTATGCGTATATTGTCGACATCATCTGAGCAATAGCACGATGCCATAATGAGAAACTAACCTACCAGTATCTAGATTCATTAAAAGTGCTGTGCGCGAGCAGCGGTCGACTTGAAGCGAACTTAAATCGCGCCGACAAGATCTACCCTCCATAGCGCTCATGTAATTCATTACTTATCTGCTCTAAAAATCTAGCAGCAGCGACCGGTAGCGTCCTCCCTTTTAAATGCCCTGCACACAAGCGTCCTGACGATATATCCTTTGAACTAAGGCTAACTACCGAAATGCCACTGAAAATGCTTTCGCTTGAGGAATGTATAGGAATTTGAAATGATACTGCTTCTGTTCCACCTAAACATTGCTTAAGAAATGTATGGTTATCAGACTCGACAATGACGTTGAGAGGTTGGGCTAAACGCACCGCAGATTGCTCTATCAAGTATCTAACACCGTTGGACATGCTAGGAAGCATCAAAGGGTATTCTGCACAATCGCTCAGCCGTACCGATGCCTTTGATGATAGCGGGTGGTTTTTATCAAAGACAGCTTCCACGCTCTGAGGAACATCGACTATTTGTTGGAACTCGTGGAACGGTTCAGGCTCAAAGATAACTGCGATGTCAGCAGAATAGTCCATCAGTGGTTGTCTCGCTCCATTCCTTTTGCATACGCGCACATCGAAAGTGACACCTGGGTGTTTTGCTCGGTACCGCATGATCATCTCTGGCATAAACTGTTCGAGCAACGCTTGACCACATGCCACAGAAACATGCCCCCTTCTCTCACCACTTAAATCGGATATCTGCGACTTAACTTTTTCCATGTCCGTTAACTGGCTACGAACATGATGAATAAATATTTCGCCAGCAACGCTCAGCCTTACACCGGAGGGCAATCTGTCGAACAAAGGAACGCCTAGTTCTTCCTCCATACTGAGTATTCTGCGATTTAGCGCTGTCGACGTTATTGCAAGTCTGTCAGCGGCTTTTCTAATTGATCCCACACGCGCTACAACATCGATGTAATGCAGAGGTAATTGATGACGAATAGTGGTTCTCCCTTACGTTGTTACAGGCCGCTGCATTTTCAACACCAATACCCTGCAGTATTAGCAGCGGTCAAAAATCATCAGACTATATAACCTTGAGCTTGATTTTATAGACCTATTGCAGAGAGATACTATGGCTAGAAAAAACATGCTGTTATTCACACCTTTGAAAAAGGCACGTTATTGGTGCGCCCATTTATTTGCCGCATCCTTGTTGTGCACAAACACAAGCCATGCTGCCGAAACTCAATTTCTCGATGTTGAAAAAGATGAGCTTAAATTCGGTTTCATTAAATTAACAGATATGGCCCCGTTAGCAATTGCTTATGAATTGGGCTACTTTGAAGATGAGGGCTTGTACGTAACACTAGAACCTCAAGCTAACTGGAAAGTGCTACTGGATGGTGTAATCACTGGCGACCTAGACGGCGCACATATGCTAGCCGGACAGCCATTAGCAGCAACTATCGGCTATGGCACCAAAGCACATATCGTAACGCCATTTTCCATGGACCTTAACGGCAATGGCATTACTGTATCCAATGATGTGTGGGCAGAAATGAAAAAGAATGTTCCACACGATGACACTGGAAAACCTATTCACCCAATAAGTGCTACTGCCTTACAACCAGTAGTAGATTCCTACGCTGACAATGGCAAGCCTTTCAATATGGGAATGGTCTTTCCCGTATCCACGCACAACTACGAATTAAGATACTGGCTAGCGGCTGGCGGATTACACCCCGGATATTACTCCCCAAGCGATATCACAGGGCAGATTGACGCTGATGTTTTACTTTCCGTTACTCCACCTCCACAGATGCCCTCAACGATGGAGGCCGGAACAATCTTAGGATACAGCGTTGGCGAGCCTTGGAATCAACAAGCTGTTGTAAAAGGTATTGGTGTTCCTGTCATTACCGATTATCAAATATGGAAAAACAACCCTGAGAAAGTATTTGGGCTGACAAAAGAATTTACTGAAGAAAACCCCAATACAACCCTTGCGTTGACAAAAGCCCTCATTAGAGCTGCGAAATGGCTTGATGAAAATAATAATGAAAACCGAAATGAAGCTGTCGACATTCTTTCACGATCAGAATATGTCGGTGCCGATGCGTCGGTTATCCGAGCATCAATGACAGGCACATTCGAATTTGAGCCTGGTGATGTACGAGATATTCCCGACTTCAACGTATTTTATCGCTACTACGCCACCTACCCATACTACTCAGATGCAGTTTGGTACCTGAGTCAAATGCGGCGCTGGGGACAACTTAGCGAGAACCAAGATGACAGCTGGTATCACGATGTAGCTAAATCAGTTTACCTACCGCAAACCTATCTGGAAGCTGCAAAGTTATTACTTGAGGAAGGTTTTGTAGAAGCATCAGATTTTCCATGGGATACAGATGGGTATAGAGAACCTACCTCTGATTTTATTGACGGAATAACTTATGACGGAAAAATACCCAACGCCTATTTAGAGACTCTTGTAATCGGTCTAAAGCAAGACAGCTCGGTGCCAGGGGAATAAGCAAGCCCGCAGGGTAAACATCAATCAGCTCTATTACTGGGTATAAACAATGAATGTAGAAGCACAACAAACCTCGGGAGCTAATCCCGAGAGTAATATGAAATTACGCAACTTTATTAACCAATCCGAAACCACCATAGATGCTATTGGATTCGGGTGGCTTGTGCCTCTACTTCGTATCATTGCAGGAGATAACGTTAATGAGCAATTGTCTGAACTTCGACATAAGATGTTCATACCGCTTATTGGTCTAACGTTATTTGTTGCAGCATGGGCAATATTTGCACCTAAAGTAAATACATCTCTAGGTGCTATCCCCGGACCAACACAGGTGTGGAATCAAGTCGGCGTGCTTTGGGACGACCATAAAAATGAGCGGCTAAAGGCGGTTCAGTTTCAAGAGCGTCAAGCGTTACGTAACGAAAAATTAGTTGCGCAAGGCCAAGCAGATAAAATCAAACAGAGAAACTACACCGGAAAGCCCACTTATATCGATCAGATCGGAACCTCTCTCGTTACAGTAGGACTTGGATTTATATTTGCAGTAGTACTAGCTGTACCTTTAGGGATTGCTTCCGGATTATCTAGAACCTTTAACGGCAGCATAAATCCACTCATACAAATATTCAAACCGGTATCTCCACTAGCATGGCTACCTATCGTGACAATGGTGGTGTCCGCATTATATGTGGATCCCTATGATTGGCTACCTAAGTCGCTTGTTGTATCAGCCATCACGGTAACTCTGTGCTCGTTATGGCCGACACTCATAAACACAGCGCTAGGTGTTGCCTCAGTAGACCGTGATCTCATGAACGTTGGCAGAGTTCTACAACTCCCCACACGCCACACCATCACCAAGATTGTTCTTCCATCTGCTCTTCCATTGATATTCACGGGCCTACGCTTGTCACTGGGTGTCGGCTGGATGGTTCTTATCGCCGCAGAAATGCTTGCTCAAAATCCAGGATTAGGCAAATTCGTCTGGGATGAATTCCAAAATGGATCATCAGACTCCTTGGCAAGAATCATGTTGGCGGTTATCACTATCGGATTGATCGGTTTTATGCTAGACCGTCTGATGTATACGTTGCAGCTAGCGTTTACTTTCACATCCAATCGATAGGGTTTACTGACATGAACACTCTATTGGAAATAACTGCGCTACACAAAAGTTACGATAAAGGCGCACAAAGTAATACCGTACTCGAAAATATTAATCTTAAAGTAGAGGAAGGTGAGTTCGTTGCTATCGTTGGTTTTTCTGGTGCCGGAAAAACCACTTTAATCTCGATGTTGGCAGGACTTGAAACACCAAGTAAAGGAGGTGTCTTATATAAGGGTCGCGAAATTTCTGGCCCCGGCCCTGAAAGAGGAGTTGTTTTTCAATCGTACTCACTCCTACCGTGGCTCTCAGTCAAAGACAACGTCGCTTTATCAGTTGAGGCGGTGTTCAGCTCTCTTAAACGGCACGAACGAGAAGAAAAAATAAATCACTACATCGAGATGGTGGGTCTGTCGCATGCAATAAATAGAAAACCAGCAGAACTATCTGGCGGCATGCGCCAGCGCGTCTCTGTAGCTAGGGCCTTGGCAATGCAGCCTGAAATTCTACTTATGGATGAACCCCTTTCCGCATTAGACGCTTTAAGTAGAGCCCGTCTACAAGATGAATTTTCTGTTATTTCAGAAAAAGAAAAGAAAACAATCATTCTTGTCACGAATGACGTCGATGAGGCAATACTGTTGGCGGACCGTGTAATCACACTAACACCAGCGCCAGCAGCCACATTAGGACGAGAGTTCACTGTCAATATTCCTCGACCTCGGGACCGCTCTAATTTAAATCATAACGATGACTACATCGCCTTACGAAATGACATCACTCGATATCTCCTAAGCCTTCAAAAGACAACCAACTCAACACGGAAAAACGGCAGAACGTTACCCAACGTTGTACCAATAGAAGTGAATCAACCCAAACGCCTACCGGCCGCTATTAGCGTGCAATTGGAAACACCCTCAAATGATCGCTACCTCCAATATAGCCAAACTACCAAAACGTATCCAACTCCTGAAGGCCCATTAACGGTTGTCGATGAATTCGAATTGTCCTTGGAAAAAGGAGAGTTTATCTCATTAATCGGACACTCTGGCTGCGGTAAGTCCACCGTACTTTCGATGACTGCAGGCCTTAATCCTATTAGTAAAGGCAGCATTGTACTAGACGGGATGCATGTAAAAACCGCCGGACCAGAGCGAGCTGTTGTCTTTCAAGCACCTTCGCTTATGCCATGGATGAGTGCCTACGACAATGTCTCTCTAGGTGTAGAACGTGTTTACCCAAAAGCATCGAAATCTGAGCGATGCGATATCGTTGAGTACTACCTCGAGCGGGTCGGTCTTGCTGATGCGATGCATAGAAACGCCGCTGACTTATCCAACGGTATGCAACAACGAGTCGGCATCGCCAGGGCTTTCGCACTTTCACCCAAGCTATTATTACTAGATGAACCCTTTGGCATGCTAGATAGCCTCACGCGTTGGGAACTACAAGACGTTTTAATGGATGTCTGGTCACGGACGAACGTAACCACTGTTTGCGTCACCCATGATGTTGATGAAGCAATCCTATTGGCCGATCGTGTTGTCATGATGTCTAACGGGCCCAATGCACGAGTAGGCAACATTATGAAGGTAGATTTGCCACGACCTCGCTCTCGCGAAGCCTTATTGTCACACCCCGACTACTACGCCTATCGTGAGGAACTACTCGACTTTTTAGAGGCATATGAAGGCGGAGCAAACCCGGAACAAAGCGTCCTTGATGCAATAGCCTCCAAACGACAAAGCAGACTTAAACCACATGATAACCAAAATAATAATTCTGCGACATCAGCCGCAGTTGCTCGAGATTAAGTTATGAAAGAAAAACTGATCGTGATAGGTAACGGAATGGCGCCCGGTCGTATGCTCGAGAACTTACTCGAGACAGATCCAACGCGCTATGACATAACAATATTTAATGCAGAGCCGCGTGTTAACTATAACCGTCTTATGCTTTCTCCGGTTTTATCCGGTGAGAAAAACTATGCAGACATTGTCACTCACGATGACGAATGGTATGAAAACCATCATATAAAATTGCATAAAAACACCCCTATTCAAAGCATCGACACCATACATAAGTCCGTACGGACGCACCATGGAGATTCATTCGCATACAGCAAACTCGTTATCGCTACCGGCTCAAACCCTATTGTCGTGCCAATACCCGGTAGTGACTTAGAAGGCGTAATGGTTTATCGAGATTTAGATGATGTAGAAAAAATGATCTCGATTGCTAGTGGGAAAGGGTCAGCCGTGGTAATTGGCGGAGGATTGCTTGGTCTGGAAGCAGCAGCAGGACTACAAGCTCAAGGCATGAGCGTTACCGTCATACATTTAGCCGATACGTTAATGGAAAAACAATTAGATCCCGCGGCTGGGCATCTGCTTGAAACCGCCATGAAATTAAAAGGTATCAGAGTCATAACAGGTGCTACGACGACGGAGATTCATGGTACCTCTCAGGTCAGTGGTATCAGCTTGAAAAATGGCACTCGCATTGACTGCGAGTTAGTCGTTATGGCTGTTGGTATACGACCCTCATGCTCAATAGCAAACATTGCAGGTTTAACAGTGAATCGCGGCATCGTTGTAAACGACGCAATGGAGACATCCGCTGAGAATGTATTCGCATTAGGCGAGTGCGTAGAACATCGGGAGATCTGCTATGGTTTGGTGGCGCCTTTGTATGAAATGGCCAGTGTGCTTGCCAAACGGTTACTAGATCAACCAGCGAGCTATACCGGATCCGCCACAGCAACGAAACTCAAAGTCAGTGACGTAGATCTTTACTCAGCGGGTGATTTTTCCGACTCACCCGATCGTGAGGAAATCGTATTGCGTGACGCCAAAGCAGGCATCTACAAACGTATCGTTCTAGAGAACGAATTGATCTGCGGTGTTGTTTTGTACGGTGACACCACAGACGGCCCTTGGTATTTCGATTTACTGAAAAAATCAGTGGATATCACAGAGATGCGCGAGACACTTGTTTATGGTCAAGCCTATCAAGGGGGAGTATCGCTGGACCCTACGGCAGCCGTTGCAGCCTTACCAGATGATTCTGAAATCTGTGGTTGTAACGGCGTATGCAAAGGCACAATAGTAACGTCGATTAATCGTTTAAATCTCACATCGCTAGATGATGTTCGTTCACATACAAAGGCCTCTTCATCATGTGGAACATGCACCGGCCTTGTAGAAAAACTTATGGTTTTAACACTAGGCGAGAACTACAACCCAGCGGCAATTACACCAATGTGTGGCTGTACTCACTATGGACACAACGAAGTTCGCCGCCTTATAACTGCAAATTCCTTAAATAGTATCGAAGCGATCATGCAATCTCTAGAATGGAATACTTCTTGTGGTTGCGCTAAATGTCGTCCGGCCCTAAATTATTACCTAGTGTGCGAGTGGCCAGACCTCTATAAGGACGACTACCAATCACGTTTTATCAATGAACGCGTACACGCTAATATACAAAAAGATGGTACCTATTCAGTAGTCCCTCGCATGTGGGGCGGCATGACCTCTTCACAAGAACTGCGTGCGATAGCCGACGTGGTTGATAAATTTAATATACCTGCCGTTAAGGTCACTGGTGGTCAACGCATAGACATGCTTGGCATTGAAAAGGATGATCTTCCCGCCGTCTGGAAAGATTTAGGCGATGCCGGTTTTGTTTCTGGACATGCTTATGCCAAGGGTCTTCGTACCGTTAAGACCTGTGTTGGAAGGACATGGTGTCGATTTGGCACACAAGATTCAACCGGCTTAGGCATAACACTCGAAAAACGTTTATGGGGCTCATGGACTCCAGCAAAAGTAAAACTTGCTGTGTCCGGTTGCCCAAGGAACTGCGCCGAGGCAACTTGTAAAGATATTGGCATTATTTGCGTTGAATCCGGATTCGATATTCAATTTGCTGGCGCCGCGGGGCTAGATATTAAAGGTACCGAGTATTTGGGTCATGTGAATACTGAAGTCGAGGTTTTAGAGTACGTCACAGCATTACTACAGATGTATAGAGAGCAAGGTCATTATCTTGAGCGTATGTATAAGTGGGCACGCCGCGTTGGCGTTGAAAAAATTCAATCCGTTATTATGACTAATTCAGAGCAGCGAGCAGAGTATGTGGCGCGCTTTGAACTGTCTCAATCAGTAGCGCAAGTTGACCCATGGGCTGCCAGAGTGAATGGCGAACACCACTACGAATTCAACAAAATTGAACCGAAACCCATCAGGGCAACGGCATGAACGTACTCATCTGGCTAGAAGTAGGAGTGTTGGATGATATTCCAATACGTGGCTCACGACGTATTAAGCACCAGGAACGTCGCATAGCGTTATTTCGTACAGCTGAAAACACCGTGTATGCGATAAATGATAGCTGCCCACACGAAGGAGGTCCTCTAAGCGAAGGCATAGTTCATGATAATTGCGTAACTTGCCCTCTACATAATTGGGTTATTTCTCTTGATACAGGCGCAGCGCAAGGAGCAGATAGTGGATCAACCGAAACCTATCCTGTACGGGTAGAGGGCAACAATGTTTTCGTTGCCCTGCCCGAACTAAATTCATGAATAACATTTCTTCCCACGATAACCGCACACTAGTAAATGAAACCGTAAAAACATGTTGCCCTTATTGTGGCGTAGGTTGTGGGGTTATCGCGACTAAAACCGAAGACAATCACGTTTCAATCAATGGAGACAAAGCGCACCCAGCGAATTATGGTCGACTTTGCTCGAAAGGATCAGACTTGGCAAATACGCTAAATCTAGATAATCGTTTATTACACCCTACGATAAACGGAGAGTCACGCAATTGGGATGATGCATTAGATCTAGTCAGTCAAACGCTTACAGACACCATCAAACAGTACGGTCCTGAATCAATTGCGTTCTATGTTTCTGGGCAACTGCTCACAGAAGATTACTATGTAGTCAACAAATTAGTTAAAGGATACTTAGGTACCGCTAATATCGATACCAATTCTCGATTATGCATGGCCTCAAGCGTTGCCGGACACAAGCGTGCTTTCGGTAGCGATACGGTACCAGGCTGCTATGAAGATTTGGATCATGCCGATCTAGTCATTCTCACTGGATCAAATTTAGCGTGGTGTCATCCAGTTCTGTTCCAACGACTTATGGCAAGACGAGAAAACGAAAACGCCCCAACAGTCATAGTAATCGATCCTCGCCAAACTGCGACCACTGATTTAGCCGATATTCACCTGCCTGTAAAACCTGGTTCAGATTCTGTATTGTTTGCAGGCCTTCTTCAATATCTGTCTGATAACGACGCCATTAACGAACCGTTTGTTAGTGAATACACACAGGGCTTAGATGCACTTTTACTAAAAACTAATAAATGCACAGTCGACTACGTTATCGAGAAAACAGGTCTATCCAAGACCACAATTACCGAGTTTTTTCAGCTTTACGCCAGTACCATGAAAACAGTGACGATTTACAGTCAAGGTATAAACCAGTCTGAAAATGGTACCGATGCGGTCAACAGTATTATCAACTGCCATCTAGCGACGGGGCGAATTGGCCGAGAAGGAATGGGTCCATTCTCAGTAACCGGACAACCAAATGCTATGGGCGGGCGAGAAGTTGGAGGCCTTTCGAATATGCTAGCAGCGCACATGGAACTCGATAACGAGACTCATAGAAAATGTGTTAAAGAGTTCTGGCAGTCACCCACCGTAGCAAAAGAACCAGGCCCAAAGGCTATTGAACTCTTTGAATCAATTGCTAGCGATAAAATTAAATTCATCTGGATCATGGCGACAAATCCAGTTGACAGCATGCCAAATGCAAACCGGGTTCGTCAGATTCTCAAGGAATGCCCTTTTGTCGTAGTCTCCGATATCGTACAAAATAACGACACACAAGAATACGCACACGTAAGACTGCCTTCAGCCGCTTGGGGCGAAAAAGAAGGCACAGTAACGAATTCTGAGCGTTGCATATCGAGGCAGCGAGCCCTGGTCCCTTACCCAAAAACAATCAAACCAGATTGGTGGCAAATTTGCGAAGTTGCAAAACGAATCGGGTTTGCTAAGGCATTTTCATTTACCGAGCCGTATGAAATATTTAAGGAACATGCTGCCTTGTCGGCCTACAAAAACGATGGCAAACGTGACTTTGACATTGGCGCTTATCAAAATATCACTCAAGGGGAATATCAAGACTTACAACCATTTTATTGGCCTGCGAGATCGAAAGGCTTAACTAAGCCCATACGTTTTTTTGCAAAAGGCAGTTTTTATACGCCGAGTGGACGTGCTCAATTTGTGCCCGTAAATCCTCTTAGAATAGAACGCACTAATGATCAGTATCCTCTCACTCTAAATACCGGTCGGATTAGAGATCAATGGCACACCATGACACGCACTGGCTATAGCCAAAAATTGAGCTCTCACTTGGCAGAACCCTATATTGAGATTCATCCTACCGATTCTGAAAAGTATTCTTTGTCAGATGCCGATTTAGTGAATGTCGTTAGCAAAAATGGCTCTATTACCGTAAGAGCTCTCATAACAGAGCGACAACAAGTACACAGCACATTTGTCCCACTGCATTGGTCAGATCAATTCGCATCTAACGCGAGAGTAGATTCTCTAGTGTCTGCAATCGTTGATCCTATATCAGGTCAACCTGCCTCAAAAAACGAATCAATTTACTTAGAAAAAGTAAATGCTCCAAGTTTTGGTTTTTGTATAACTAGAGACGACTATAACGCTTTTAGTAACTATGTTTACTGGGCAAAGGCTCCATGCGAAAGCGGATGGCGTTATGAATTTGCAAGCCATCGAAGCCCCGCCGATGAATTCTTGCATTGGCAAGCGGAAATGCAACGATTTGAGTACGACACGGTTGAAACACACGATGCAAAATCAGGCATCCATAACATGGCATTTTTCAAAAATGAAAAACTACAAGCCGCCGTGTTTTTGGGAAACGTTCCAGTCACAGTATCAAGGTCATGGGCAGTTCAATTGCTAAGCCCAAAGTATGAAACCCATTTGCGGCATCAGATTTTAGCGGGTATACCGAGAAACGATGTAGCCGATATCGGTTCGATTATCTGCTCATGCTGTATGGTTGGTAAAAATCAAATCATGCAGGCGATTAAAGAACAAGGATGTGTAACCTTAAATCAGGTGAGCCAGTCCACCCAAGCAGGGAGCAATTGTGGATCTTGTCGTTCTGAAATCAACCAGCTGTTAGCAAGTAGTCTATCTCGCTCAACCTAGCAAATTAAAACAAAAAAAACCGAGTATTGCTTATGCAATAACTCGGTTTTTTACTTGTAACACCTAAAACGGCTAGAACAAAAAACCTATTTTAGCGACGCAGCTTCTTAATCAACTGCAACTGTGCTGATGCTTCAGCCAACTGAGTTTGAATTGCTTTGTAATCGATCTCGCCAGGTTTACCACCTGCCAATGCCGCTTCAGCCTCAGCCTTGGACTTCTCAGCTTCTGCTTCATCGAGTTCATCAACACGAAGCGCTGTGTCTGCCATGATAGTGACAACGTACGGTTGCACTTCCATGATGCCGCCAGACACATAGATGTCTAGTTCTTCACTGTCATCACTGGGTTTTACCCGAATCTCACCCGGCTTAATGCGAGTGATAAACGGTGTATGCCCTGGCGCAATACCAACTTCGCCCATCTGCGCAGAACAGCTCACTAGAGAGGCATCGCCACTCCAGATTTCTTTCTCTGCGCTGACGATCTCAACTTTGAGAGAGGCAGCCATGATTATGCAGCTTCCGATTTCTTGAAGTTCTCAAGAACTTCTTCCATCGTACCTTGCATGTAGAACGCTTGCTCTGGCAAGTGATCATATTCGCCAGCAACGATGCCTTGGAATGCTGAAATGGTGTCTTTCAGAGATACGTATTTGCCAGGTGAACCTGTGAATACTTCAGCAACGAAGAATGGCTGAGACAGGTAACGCTGAACTTTACGAGCACGTGATACGACCAACTTGTCTTCTTCAGAAAGCTCGTCCATGCCTAGGATCGCGATAATGTCACGCAATTCTTTATAACGCTGAAGAGAGTTCTGAACCGAACGAGCTGTGTCGTAGTGCTCTTGGCCGATAACCAAAGGATCTAACTGACGTGAAGTGGAATCCAGTGGATCTACAGCTGGGTAAATACCTAATTCTGCGATGTTACGAGACAGTACAACGGTTGCATCCAAGTGAGCAAAGGTTGTTGCAGGAGACGGATCAGTCAAATCATCCGCTGGAACATATACAGCTTGGATTGATGTGATTGAACCTGTCTTAGTCGACGTGATTCGCTCCTGAAGTGCACCCATCTCTTGTGCAAGAGTTGGCTGGTAACCTACCGCTGATGGCATACGACCCAATAGTGCTGATACTTCTGTTCCAGCCAGTGTGTAACGGTAGATGTTATCGATAAACATCAGTACGTCACGACCTTCGTCACGAAAGTGCTCTGCCATTGTTAGACCAGTAAGAGCTACTCGTAGACGGTTGCCTGGAGGCTCGTTCATCTGACCGTAAACCAACGATACTTTATCAAGTACGTTTGATTCTTTCATTTCGTGGTAAAAATCGTTTCCTTCACGAGTACGTTCGCCAACACCTGCGAATACCGAGAAACCTGAGTGCTCGATAGCGATGTTACGAATCAGCTCCATCATGTTTACAGTTTTGCCAACACCAGCACCACCAAACAATCCAACTTTACCGCCTTTCGCAAACGGGCAAAGTAAGTCGATTACTTTGATGCCTGTTTCTAGTAGCTCTGTGGAACCTGACTGCTCTGCGTATGAAGGCGGCTCACGGTGAATCGGCATACGCTCTTCAGTAGCGATTGGACCGGCTTCATCAATGGGGTGGCCCAAGACGTTCATGATTCGACCTAGAGTCGCTTCACCAACAGGTACAGAAATTGGCTTACCTGTGTTTGTTGCCTGTGTTCCACGCTTCAGACCTTCTGAAGCACCCATGGCGATTGTTCGCACAATACCGTCGCCGAGCTGACCCTGTACTTCAAGTACGGTTTCGCTATTTTCAACGTTTAGTGCGTCATAGACCTTTGGTACAGCGTTACGTGGGAATTCCACGTCAACGACTGCGCCGATGATTTCGACAATAGTTCCTGTACTCATGATGTTTGTCCTGCCCTTAAGTTTATCTGGTACCGGTTCGTCTAAACGGCTGCTGCGCCGCCAACGATCTCGGAAATCTCTTGTGTGATTGAAGCCTGACGAGCTTTGTTATAAACAAGCTGCAGTTCGTCGATGAGTTCGCCAGCGTTATCTGATGCACTCTTCATTGCGATCATTCGAGCCGACATTTCGCACGCTACGTTTTCAACCACCGCCTGATAGACCAATGATTCAATGTAGCGAGTCATCAAGTGATCGACGACTTCTTTTGCATCGGGCTCGTATACGTAATCCCAGTGATGCTGAAGCTTTTCATCAACATCCGCTGATGCAGGCAACAATTGAGTTACCGCAGGCGACTGAGTCATTGTGTTTACGAACTCGTTCTCTACGATGTAGAGTCGATCTAAACGACCTTCGTCATAGGCGTCGAGCATGATGCGAACCGAACCAATCAGCTCTGAGAGTTCAGGCGCATCACCTAGATCTTGAACTTTGCCTACGATATTGGCACCGATGCGGCCAAAGTATTGAGCCGACTTTTTGCCGACAGTAACGACATCAACTTCGGCACCCTTCTCTGACCACTCCCGCATGGAAATAATGGCTTTCTTGAACGCATTCGTGTTCAAACCACCACAGAGACCGCGATCGGTCGACACCACGATATACCCAACACGGGAAACTTCTTCCCGGTTCATTAGGTATGGGTGATGATATTCAACGTTTGCAGATGCAACGTGACCAATCACACTACGCATTTTCTGCGCATACGGGCGATTAGCCCGCATGCGTTCTTGCGCTTTACGCATTTTAGACGCTGCAACCATTTCCATGGCCTTAGTGATCTTCTGAGTATTTTGAATACTCTTGATCTGCGTCCGTATTTCCTTACCTGAAGCCATATCAGCGTCTCTTCAAAGTCGTATGCAATGCGAATGGTTAACCGGGACTACCAGCTGCCGTTAGCTTTGTATGCATCAAGTCCTTTGCGGAAAGCACCTGCGATATCGTCGTTCCAATCACCGGATTCGTTGACTTGGTCAAGTAGGTCCTGGTGGTTGCTAATGAAATGCGCATGCATACCTTCTTCAAAGGAGACGATCTTGGTGACATCGACGTCATCAAGGAAGCCTTCGTTTGCAGCAAACAATGAAACACCCATTTCAGCAATTGATAATGGAGAGTATTGCTTCTGCTTCATGAGCTCTGTTACGCGTTGACCACGCTCCAACTGCTTACGAGTGATTTCATCAAGATCAGAAGCGAACTGAGCAAATGCTGCCAATTCACGATACTGAGCCAATGCTAATCGAACACTACCACCCAACTTCTTGATGATCTTGGTTTGAGCAGCACCACCAACACGAGATACTGACAGACCCGCGTTGATCGCAGGACGGATACCCGCGTTGAATAGGTCAGTTTCTAGGAAGATCTGACCATCGGTGATCGAAATAACGTTAGTGGGTACGAATGCAGATACGTCACCCGCTTGAGTTTCAATGATTGGAAGAGCTGTCAATGAACCCGTTTTTCCTTTTACTTCACCGTTGGTAAATTTCTCAACGTAAGCGACATTAACTCGAGCAGCGCGCTCTAGTAAACGAGAGTGAAGATAGAAAACGTCACCAGGATAAGCTTCGCGACCAGGAGGACGACGAAGAAGTAGAGATACCTGACGGTAAGCCCATGCTTGCTTAGTGAGATCATCATATACGATCAGAGCATCTTCACCGCGGTCACGGAAGTACTCGCCCATTGAGCAACCTGCATAAGGAGCGATGTATTGCATGGCAGCAGAATCAGATGCGCCAGCAGCAACAATGATGGTGTTCTCTAGAGCGCCGTGCTCTTCGAGTTTAGCCACAACGTTAGCAATAGTAGATTGCTTCTGACCAATCGCAACATAAACGCACTTAATGCCTGTGCCTTTTTGGTTGATGATTGCATCGATAGCTACAGCGGTCTTACCGGTCTGACGGTCACCGATGATTAGCTCTCGCTGACCACGTCCTACTGGAACCATTGCATCGATTGCTTTCAAGCCCGTTTGTACAGGTTGATCAACTGATTGACGCTCGATTACACCCGGTGCAACCTTTTC
>CALKLO010000001.1 GCA_937991945.1 uncultured Granulosicoccus sp. | reverse complement strand
AGTGTTCGGTAGTCGGCACGGGTGCGCCCCGGCTCGCGGGGCACATCCACTATTGCTGGCTTGCTGGTTTTATCAACAGCCACATTGTGAACTTCTTACTAGCGCTTTATTTTTTATCACTGATTAGTTGTTTCATAGCATCGCCCGAGGGTAAAACACCCTTGCTCGCGTAGCCTTGCAATTTGGCTCGAGAATCATCGATATCGAGATTACGCAATGACAGCTGACCAATACGATCTAGTGGGCTGAATGCTTCATCTTCCACGACTTCCATGGATAAATTTTCAGGCGCGTACGTTAACGATTCGCTTTCTGTATTCATCACTGAGTAATCATCGCCACGCCTTAATTCAAGCGTTACCGTGCCGTTTACTGTTTGACCAATCCACTTCTGAAGAGAGTCGCGCAACATTAGTGATTGTGGATCGAACCAACGACCTTGATAGAGTAATTTACCCAAGCGACGACCCAGCATACGATAGTTGTCTAACGTATCTTCATTGTGTATGCCGTTGAGTAATCGCTCATACGCTATGTGCAATAACGCCATGCCGGGAGCTTCGTAAATTCCACGGCTCTTGGCTTCAATGATTCTGTTTTCAATTTGGTCACACATACCCAAACCATGACGTCCACCGATTACGTTAGCTTCTTTAAACAAAGCCACTGGGGATTCAAACGCCTGGCCATTAATGGCGACTGGCATGCCTTCGGCGAAAGTGATGGTGATTTGTTCTGACTCGATTTCTATCGACGGGTCCCAAAACTTCACACCCATGATGGGTTCAACGATGTGCATGCCACGATCTAAAAATTCTAGATCTTTCGCTTCGTGAGTCGCGCCGAGGATATTCGCATCCGTGGAGTATGCTTTTTCTTTGCTTGATCGATATTCGAAACCATTTTTAATGAGGTACTCACTCATTTCGGCTCGTCCGCCTAGTTCGGCGACGAAGTCACGATCTAACCATGGCTTATAAATACGAAGATCAGGGTTAGTCATTAAGCCGTAGCGATAGAAACGCTCAATATCGTTGCCTTTGTACGTAGAACCATCGCCCCAGATATTGACCTCATCAGCTTGCATAGCTCGCACAAGGATGGTGCCCGTTACCGCGCGGCCTAATGGTGTTGTGTTGTAGTACTTTTTGCCGCCACTTTCGATATGGAAAGCGCCACACATAATGGCGACTAAGCCTTCGTTGACGAGTACATCGACGCAATCGACGGTGCGGGCTTCTTCAGCGCCATAGGCGCGAGCACGGGACGCAATGTCCTCGAAGTCGTCTTCATCGGGTTGACCCAGATCAGCAGTGTACGCGTAAGGGATAGATCCCCTTTCCCGCATCCACGCGATAGCAGCCGATGTATCTAGACCACCTGAGAAAGCAATTCCGACCTTTTGGTCGATCGGCAAAGACAACAAAATCTTATTCATCTAACTAATGAGCACACGCAAGCCAAACGGCCCCCCAGTCTACCAAACATCCCCACCGGGTCGGACCATGATTGAGCCTTGATTGCGTTTAATATTTTGTGAAAATCCGGACAATATGAGTCCTTAATTGGGTGTTTTCAGGTTAAAAAGCGCTATTTAAGGGTCTGGCAGCTTTCAAAGGCCGCGGCACAACAGCTATTAAATCAATAGTCGAATCAGCCCAAATCTGTAGCTTTCCAAGTAGTGAGATCAGCCGTTAAATCGCCCTTATTAGAGAAAAAAGGGCACTTTAAGATCCAAAAATGCCTTCAAAAGAATGACAAAGCTCGGTTTATCAGCGGGTTACGGTGGTCCGACCCGCGCGTTAGCGCGTTAGCGTTCTTTTAGGAAGGGGATGCCGACGGCTTTGGGTGCGGTGGCTCGGCCGATAAAGCCTGCGAGTAGCACGACGGTGAGCACGTAAGGCAAAGCCTGGATAGCTTGCACCGGTACTTCGCCGATAATCGGTAGCTCTACGCCTTGCAGCCGAATCGCCATGGCATCTAGAAACCCGAACATCAGACACGCCAACATGGCAGGCATTGGCCGCCACTTACCAAAAATCAAAGCGGCTAACGCGATATACCCTTGCCCTGCTGTCATCTCTCGGACAAAAGCAGCGTTTTGAGCGGTCGACAGGTAGGCACCAGCCACGCCTGCTAATCCACCACATATAGCAACTGCAGAGTAACGCAGCCCACTGACAGAAAGCCCGGCGGTATCTACGGCTAATGGATTTTCACCCACTGCACGCAAACGCAAACCAAAACGCGTCCTGTACACCACCCACCACGTGCCAAAGACAGCCAACCATGCAACATAGACAAGCAAGTTATGCCCGCTGATAACTTCGCTGTAAAACTGACCAACAACTGGGATGGATTGAGCGGCGGCTTCAGCAAAAGGCAATTCAATTGGCATGAAGCGCGATTCACTGCCTAGCGACGGTGTTTGCCCACCTTGGGAAAACCAAGCAATTCCGAGCACAACAGTGAGCCCTGAAGCCAAAATGTTAATGGCTAAACCACTCACCACTTGGTTACCGCGATGCGTTATACAAGCAAAGCCATGTATTAGCCCTAAACCGATGCCCACAAAAATACCGGCGACCAAGGCCAACCAGGCACTACCCGTAACAGCGGCTACAGCCCCTGCACCAAAAGCTGCTGCAAGCATTTTGCCTTCTAGGCTGATATCTACAATGCCAGACCTTTCTGAAAACAAGCCAGCCATTGCCGCCAATATCAGAGGGGTAGACACGCGAAGTGTTGCATCGAGCACCGCAAAGAAGCCGCTTAAGGTATCCATCAGGCTGACGTCACCTCATCGACCGAGCGAAACTTCAGGTAGATCCGCACAACCCAAGGGCGCAGCATGAGTGCTAAAGCACCAGAGAACAGGATGATCAGCCCTTGAATAGCGACCACCATTTCACGGGTGATTTTAGGAATTTCGAACGCAAGTTCTGCCCCGCCTTGATACAACACACCGAACAACAAACTGGCCATGATAATGCCCACGGGATGATTGCGACCCATCAGAGACACTGCAATACCAGTAAAACCATACCCTGCCGTAAAGTTGAGTAATAATCGATGGTGAACACCCATAATTTCATTAACGGCGACAAACCCTGCTAGCGCACCCGATAAGCACATGGCACTCACAATGACAGTCTTGGGTCGAATGCCTGCGTACTTAGCAGCGTCCTCGCTGAAACCTGAAGTTCGAAGTTCGTATCCCCAACGCGTTCGCCAGATATAGACCCACACAAAAAAACAGCAAAACAAAGCAAAGAATAAAGACAAATTGAGTGGACTACGCGTGACCTCAATACCGAACCAAGCCAGGAATTCATGCATGAACGGCAGCCAAGCAGACTCATCAAATACCCGAGACTCTGGTGACATCTGACCCGGCTTGATCAACACATTAACCAGCAGGTAAACCATGATGGCTGCGGCGATGAAGTTGAACATAATGGTCGTTATGACGATATGGCTGCCACGATATGCCTGCAACCAGGCAGGAATAAAGGCCCAGATAGCGCCAAACAACCCAGCCGCGATAATACCGATGGGTATTAGCAAGACCGTTGGCAAGTAACTATCTAAGGTTAAAAATACAAGCCCCACCCCAAGCCCACCGATATACGCTTGGCCCTCGCCTCCGATATTAAACAAGCTGGCATGAAATGCCACCGCAACGGCTAAGCCTGTGAAAATAAAGTTAGTGGTGTAGTACAAGGTGTAACCGATCGCCTCGTCATACCCAAACGCACCGTTAATCATGATTCCAACCGCTTCGATAGGGTTAACACCTATCGTCAACATGATGAGACCTGAAAAAAACAGCGCCATGATTATATTGAGAACGGGGATGACGCCAATCTCTAACCACGCCGGTAAAGCGATTCCACTCGTATTGACCTTCATACTGCTGAGTCCGTGTGAGCATTGGCCATCATCAGGCCCAGCTGGGTTTTGTTCGCATCTCGGCCAGCAACTTCAGCCACTATTTCGCCCTCGTACATAACGACGATACGATCAGCCAATGCCATGATCTCATCCAACTCGACCGAGACCAACAACACCGCACAACCCGCATCGCGCATCTCAATAATTTTTTCGTGTATGAGTTCAATGGCGCCAATATCAACACCCCGTGTCGGTTGTCCGACTAACAAGACCTCAGGCGATTTCTCAAGCTCACGAGCAAGAATTAATTTCTGCTGATTACCACCAGAGAACGACGCTGATTTTAATTTTGGATCTCCGGGACGAACATCAAAACCGCTCATGAGTCCACGACAGGCTTTGCGTATGGCACTCAATTGCAAAAGCCCTTTAAGGTTAAATTTCACCGCTCGTTGATACCCAAGCACAGAACTCTCAGCGGCGGTAAAGGCTTTGACCAGCCCAAGCTTTAATCGATCTTCAGGCACATGCTGAACCTTTAGCTCCCGCATGCGAGCAGGCCCTACAGGCTTACTCGGGGTGACTAGCTGGTTGTTAATGACAAATTGTCCCGACGTGGCTGACGTAATGCCCGACAACACTTCGAGGAGCATGGTTTGCCCGTTTCCAGCGACACCTGCCACGCCTAAAATTTCACCACGCTTAACGGTAAAAGACAAATTTTTGAGACGCTGCTTTCCAACCTTATCGATCATTCCCAGATCAGTTACCTCGATGCCCGTTTCAGTACCCGGTGGTAGTGGCTCAGATCGGTGATAATTTTTAGTCTCTAGTTTACGACCCACCATGAGTTCAGCGAGCTCACTCATATTGGTCTCAGAGGTGTTGAGATGCGAGACCATCTCCCCCATGCGTAAAACAGACACGGTGTCCGTGATATCCATTATTTCTCGCAATTTATGCGTAATCAGGATAACGGTGACACCTCGCGCTTTGAGCGCTTTAAGCACACGAAATAATTGATCGGCTTCTTGAGGCGTTAGAACGCCCGTAGGCTCATCAAGAATTAATATTTCTGCATTGCGGTATAACGCTTTAAGAATTTCAGTTCGTTGCTGCTCGCCAACAGGTAGTTCAGATACCAGTGCGTCGATTTGCACAGACATCTGGTACTCCGTCGCTAAGCGCTCTAACTCTTTTCTTGCATCGGCGGCACTGTGCGATAACAGCGCATGTTCTTCAGCGCCCAGCATGACGTTTTCGAGCACACTGAATGTGTCTACCAACATAAAGTGTTGGTGCACCATACCAATGCCTGCATCGATGGCATCGCGCGAACTGTTTATAGATACCACGCGATCATTGATCAGCACTTCTCCACTATCGGCTTGATAGAAGCCGTAGAGAATGCTCATTAACGTGGATTTACCCGCACCGTTTTCACCCACGATTCCGTGGATAGTGCCTGGCTTAACTTTGAAATCAATATCTTTGTTAGCGCGAACAGCGCCAAACCGTTTAGATATTCCTCGCAACTCAATGGCATATTTAGCCACTTTTGCGGTGCCTGTAGATGAGGCTGCAGATGCAGCCTCATCAGGGCTTTGAACGGATGCCATCATGAGGACGTAATTACATCAAGCATGGAATACGGCATGTCCGCTAAGTACATTTAAAAACCAAAGAATCAATAAGTGCAGGCATTGTCGCTCATGTAATCATGAACATTGATTTCACCGGCAATGATAGCGGCTGATGCGACTTCTACAGCTGCTTTCATTTCGTCAGTGATCAGGCTTTCGTTATTTTCGTCAAGCGCCCAACCCACACCTTCTTCAGCAAGACCTAGAACCTTAAAACCAGGCTCCCACGTATCGTTCATCACTTCGCTGAATGCATTGTAAGCAGCAACATCAACTCGCTTGAGCATAGATGTCAGCATAGTGCCCGGATGCAAGTAGTTTTGGTTTGAGTCGACACCAACGGCTAATTTTCCGCCATCTTTTGCAGCTTGATATACACCAACACCGGTGCCACCAGCAGCAGCATAGATAACATCAACACCACGGTCGAATTGACCTTTGGCAAGCTCGCTACCACGACCTGGGTCGTTCCAAGCTGAAGGCGTTGTGCCCGTCATGTTTTGAATAACACCAATGGATGCTTCAGCATGCTTAGCGCCCTGCTCATAACCGCAAGCAAAACGACGAATCAGAGGGATGTCCATACCACCGACAAATCCAACCATGTTGTTTTCAGAAGCCATAGCAGCAAGTAGACCCACTAGGAAAGAACCTTCGTGCTCTTTAAAAACGACTGATTGAACATTGGGTAAATCAACAACACCGTCGATGATGGTGAATTTTGTATCAGGGAATTCTTTAGCAACAGTTTCCATTGGACCGGCTTGAGCAAAGCCAACACCCAATATTGGATTAGCGCCACGCTGAGCCATACGACGAAGCGCCTGTTCACGCTGTGTTTCGTTAGTAACTTCGAATTCGCGGTACTCGATGCCTGTCTCTTCTTTAAAACGTTCTACACCGTCGTAGACGCCTTGATTGAAAGACTTGTCGAATTTACCGCCCATGTCGAAAACGACAGCGGGTGAAATATCAGCGGCTGTAGCCGAAGATGCTGCCAGAAGCATCCCAGCGACGACACCCAAGCGTGTGATTGTCATAGTGTTTTCCTCGATTTATACGTAATGGTTCAGTCGCAGACGCGAAGCCTCGAAGCATCAACTGCTACCTTCTTCGAGTGTATCACGAACCTTTTTTGACTCAGAAGCAACAAGACACAGGGGATGACCCGTTCAACGCCTTTTAGCCCGCCTGATCAGCCTCTAACAGAATTCGGGCAAGCTCAGGAAAGCTGTCCTTGTAATAATACGGTGAGGTCTGATCCGGGCTCTGCGCATTTTCTTCATTGACGCCGTAGTCCAGGCCTTTTTCACTCAAGACTTTATATTTCTTGATAACCCCAGGACGGGTCGAGCTCTCTCGTGTGGCTTCCTCAAGCAAGCCAATTTTCAGCATTAGCTTGTTTGCCTTAACAGCTGACAACTCGATCCCATGCTCCTTGAGCAATTTGGTGATCGCTTCGACATCTTTACCTTTCATTGTTTACCTACCTTTCAATCCGTGGCGAACCCGAGCGTCCACGTTCAAAAGTTTACTGCATGTGGCCCCATCTTGCGCACCACCAAAAAGCGCACACCATTAAAATGCATGAGCCAAAGACTTTGGGCCTCACTTCTCAGGAGGTTGCACTACCTCGAAAGCCTCATCACGATAGGCCTCGGTAAACGCTTGCGCATCTAGTGGGCTTAAACCGACAAGCTCCAATACATCTTCCCCCATTAACAATGCCGTCTCGAAAGTCTCTCGATAGGCGCGATCAGCACCATCGCCTAGTAAACGCATTTGATCGGCCGTATTGAGCGCCCGGGTCAAAATGATTAAGTGGGGATATTCACGTTTCACCCGCTTAAGAAGGTCTGCGGACGCTTCAGGGTCATCAATTGCTATGACCATAACCGCGGCTTGTGAGGCTCCAGCAGCCTCTAACAAATCAGGTCTCAACGCGTCGCCGTAAAATCCGACAAAGCCATCTGCTCGAAGCTCAGCAAATCGATCTGGGTTGTGATCAATAACGACAGCTCGAAAATCATTCTCGCGTAGCATTCTGGCAACTACCCGCCCCACCCTTCCAAAGCCTGCGACGATAACTTGCGAGTCTGCCGTTGTCCCAATCTTGATACCGGTATCCGTTTGCTGGCGAGCGGGCAATTTGTCACGCCGTGCTGCAAAAAACAGCAGCATAGGGGTAGTGAGCATGGACAAGGCCACCACCAGAACTAACTGCGAGGCTAATTTTTCTGGAATAGCCTGATACGTGATGGCTAAGGCGATAACAACAAACGCCAACTCGCCACTTTGTGCCAGTACCGTCGCTAACCAAATTCG
Source organism: uncultured Granulosicoccus sp. (assembly GCA_937991945.1). GTDB lineage: Bacteria > Pseudomonadota > Gammaproteobacteria > Granulosicoccales > Granulosicoccaceae > Granulosicoccus. The sequence goes on along the minus strand of CALKLO010000001.1, from coordinate 76,692 downwards.
CTGCCGCCGGGGCACTGCAGAGTATCTAAGAATATTTCGAACAATCCACGCCTTAACAAAAACCAACAGAGCCACAAGCGCAAAGGTCTCTAACGGCTTTTTGAAAAATATGGCAAAGTCGATTTGCATTCCGGTGGAGATAAAAAACATGCCTACGAGCAAACCACTGAATGGGTATATCGCGATGCGAATAGCCGAACCGTATTCTGATCTGATCAGTAAAAGACCACCCAGCAACGCGCCAAGTTCTAACGGTAAATCAAGCGCTGCGACGAGAAGCAACATGCCGATAATTAATAGTAGTGCGAACGCTGCGAACACTTCATTGAGACCAACACTGACCACATAGCGAAATACGCGACGCAGCAACAGGTGACCAAAAATACCAAAAGCGCACAACACTAACAGGCCCATGACCACAGGTGGCCAAGGACTACCTTGGGTAACTACTGCGTCAAAGCCGAGCAACGGTAAGAACACAATGACCGGCACCAACGCCATGGATTGCGTTAGAAGTAACTGATGACCGGTTTCGGTGAGCGGTGAACCTGTTGGGTAGCGTTCGTTAAACGCGTGACTGGCAACGGCCTCAGATGAGATAGACAACGCAAGTCCAGCTACTAACGCATGGTGCCATGGGTGGCCAATGAGAATGCCTACAAGGGTGATGACAAAGGTAGTCAAACAAAACTGTAAAACACCCAAGGAGATTAGATCGCCGAGCAATCGATGAACCCGCGCAGGCGTTGCTTGCATGGCCACTAAAAATAGCAACAACACAGTGGCAACTCTGGAGAACAATTCTATGTGTTCAGCATCTCGTATTAATGCCAAACCCCAAGGCCCGACAATGATGCCCGCAAACAAGTAACCGAATACAGGGCCGAGCCCTAATCGTTTCGCACTAGGTACAGCTAATAGACCGGCGAGCAGGTATATAAAGATATTAAGTAGCAGGTTGTTGGAATCATCCACCAGTCCAGCGACTCAAGAACCCATCCAGCCACTGCGTAACAGCGGCATCGTGAGTGTGGGCATCTCGCATCATTTGTGCGCGTTCTTCATCGTTCAATTGCCCGGGCTTACTCTCCTTGTGCCGCGCCTGCCAGATAGCCAGAACATCCGCATTAACTTCAGGGTGAAACTGCACACCTAGGATTTTCTCAGTAACGCTATACGCTTGGTTAGGGAATTCATCACCCGTGGCAATCAGTGTGGTTCCTGCCGGTAAATCAAAGCCCTCGGAATGCCACTGCATGACGGTCAAAGGATCGTTGAGGAAGTCTTTGTGCTCTGGAACCGGATCAACACGGCAGAACCCGACCTCTTTGACTTCATTCTCGTGCGGTCGAACCGCAGCTCCCAGGACTCGCGCCAGCATCTGAGCACCTAGGCAGATTCCAAAATACGGTGTCTCGTGTTTCAGGCATTGTTCAACAAATACAAGCTCACGACGTACCCAATCGTGGCTCGAGCAATCATTGGCACTGCTGGCACTGCCAAACACAACGACGCCTTTGTAACCTGTGGGGTCAGGAAACGCTTGTTCACTGACCGGATAACACCAGTCAACCTCGCACTGATTTTTAGCCATCCATTGAGTACATCTGTCTACATTCCAATTTTCAGAATGTTTTACAAATAGGTAACGCTCAGGACGGCTAGTACTCATTGAAGACTTATAGCACTCGTATGTAGAAAAGATCGGAGACAGCACTCGCCCCAGACGGGTCAGTAGCTTCTATACGCAAGTCTCGCACCCAAGTCCTCGCTAAAGGACTTCCTGATATTACACCGGTCTCTGATTCAATGGTAACGCCTGCAGGTAACTGCCCTGTGCCGAAAATCGAATAGCTCAATTCATCATCATCGCCGTCTTCAAATTCAGGAACAATGATGCTTATAGGCGAACCGAGAAACACGATTTGATCAAATACGGTGTCTTCTATAAATTCAGGGGCCTCGTTAAGAACACCTGTCCTAGAATTACTAATAGTCAACGCTAACAACGTTTCTAGTTCCTGACCGCCATCGCTAGCAACCAATTTCAGCGTGTAACTACCGACCTCAGTCAAAAGTGGAGTTCCGGATAAAACACCGTTACTTCGTAACGACATACCGCTGTCTTCAGGTAGGTCGAACCCGGCAGCAAACGAATAACTCAAGGTACCTTGCTCAGGATCAGTAAAGTACAGTGATAAATTTTCTGTAAACAATTCACCCACTTCAGCCCTTAACGCAGGTATCTCATCTATTTGTTCTGGCGCTTGGTTACTGGCTACGACTCGCAACGACACACGCGCTGTAGACACATAGGTACCGTCGCTCAGTTCATACTCGAAGCTGTCGAATTGATCAGCCAATATGCCTTCTAAGTTGGATTCGTAAACAAACGAGCCATCGGTACCCAACTCAAAAAAGGCGGCGTTGGTTGGCGCTACAAGCGCTGGGTTCAACACCACTAGGTCCGAATTGCTGTCATCGATATCGTCGGAGTCGTTGCTCAACAAATGAATTCCACTCAGAGTAAATGTCTCTCTTATCCCTTCTCGAACCACAAACGTATCGTCGTTTGCATCGGGAGATTCGTTAATGGCAATCAAGCACAAATCAAGATCTCGGGTATCGATGACACCTGTTTCATTGCTAACCGTCAGTGCGTAACGTAACCCTACGGACGCTTTGAGCTCTGGCGCTGCGAATACAAAAGCCGCCACCCCATCACTCGTGTCTATTCGTTCGAACCCGACAGAGCAATCGTCAGAATCAGTACATGCCTGAGCTAGCGTATCTGCAGCTATGCCACTACTAAACCCAGGCTCAGCGGCACAGGCCGCCAAAGCGCCTGCTTGCGATGGAGAATCACTCCAGGTGTAGGTCTGATTATCAGTAGCGGTAGTGCTGCGACTTGCTAGGATTTCTACTTCCGCTTTTTCATTGAGAACAGCTACCGAACCTAAAGGCGTATCGTCCAAAAATATTTCGGTTCTCGCAGTCGTACCTTGGGTGCCTGTTGAATCGACCCAGTCGCACGCCATAAGCGAGGAGCACAACAAAGCAGTTAACAACCAAACACCAGTGCGTGTCTTCACGGTTAAATTCACCTCAAATGATGATCTATTAGGGTTTGAAGAAAATGGTCTCTAACCCGAACATCATCGACTTCCATACACACGGATGTCGGCGGGCGGTTATTCCAATGAGGAAGTGCATAAGCATACCCTTTACGATCCAGCGCAAGCTGACCAATTGCAATTCCGTCATGCACAACCCTTGCGGCACCTCTTGCCATGACAAAAGCGTCTGGAATCAGCACACAAGCGATTGCCGCCGCATCGTGCATGGCACATTGCGGCTCAGCCCCTTGGTCTGCAGCTTCTTTAGCTGCACCGCTATTCGTGTAGAAATCCACGTAAAAACGGCTGCTTTCCCAGATAAGTTTGCCCGTTGAGCCAGCTTTATCATCCAACATTTTCAAATGGCTATCGCCTAGCATAATCTGATGAGTGACGTCTAATCCGACAATTGTGGCGGGCCAATCTGCTGCGAATAAGGCATCAGCGGCATGCGGATCATTTAAAAAATTGGCCTCCGCCACTGGCGATACATTGCCAGGCTCATCGACTGTGCCGCCCATGATGACCAAACCTGCAACCAACCCCGGCAGCCCAGGCTCCCGCCTCAGCGCTTCGGCGATGTTCGTCAAAGGACCCACGGCAACCAGCGTAATCTCGCCCGGGTTTTCACGAGCGGCTTTTATGATGAAATCGGCAGCATCCAGAGCATCAACGTTTGCGTGCCTCGCCTCAGCTCTCAGTGTTGCTGATTCAGTAGCGGCAACACCCGGCTCACTTCCAGGGTACACATTGCCGAGTCCATCAGCCCCATGAACAAAATCTGCATGCGGTAGTGGTGATTGGACACTCGGAATAGCGGCCCCTTTCGCCACAGCGACATTCGTTGCGCCCAATTCATCCAAAATGTACTGCGCATTGCGCGTGGCGTAGTCGATATTGATATTCCCAAAGACTACTGTTAGGGCCATCAATTCGATATCTGGGTGCGCTACTGCGTAGGCAATTGCCATCGCATCGTCAACGCCAGGATCTGTATCGAGAATAATTTTATGCATAATTAAGAAATTAACACCCCAGTAAAGTTAACCATCTAAGCTGCGAACGATTCCACATCTGCGGCTGTCGGAATGCTTGGGGTCGCACCCAGCGTCTTAACCGATAACGCCGCAGCAGTACAGGCTCTTTGTAAACAGGCCTCGTCATCCAAACCGTCAATCAACGACGCTAAAAGATACCCCACAAAGGTGTCACCTGCTCCGGTCGTATCGACTACCGCGACATCCAGAGCCGCTTGACGGTAAATTTTGCCATCAAACTGCAAAAGTGCACCTTTAGAACCCAGCGTTAATACCAGACGCGTACGCGGGTAGCGTTTTGCGAGTATCGCCATGACTTCATCAGGATCGGAGCTCCCTGAAAGCTGCTCAGCTTCTGTCTCGTTCACAATTAAGACGTCGCAGTTTTCCAACGGTAGTGCACTAATTTCTGCTGTCATGGGAGCCGGATTAAACGCGATTCGCATTTGTTTGGAAATCGCGATATCAATGGCTGTCGCAAGATCATTGCATTCATTTTGTACTAACAACCAATCGCCAGGCACTGCCTGCTCAAGATGGACTTCTAGAAGCGTTCTGTTAAACGACTGATTAGCACCGCCATGCAAAATAATCGAATTTTCGCCAGCATCGTCTACCTGAATGATGGCATGCCCACTGGGCCCATCAATAGACTCCACAAGACTCACGTCAACGCCGGCATCGCGTAATTGATCCACAGCCCACTGATCACTGCTGCCAACCCGACCGACATGCTTAACGTGGGCGCCCGCTCTAGCAACCGCCACCGATTGATTAGCCCCTTTGCCGCCCAGAACTGTCTCCATGGACCGGCTGGACAAGGTTTCACCCGCATTGACCAGATGTGGCACTCGATAAACCATATCGATGTTGATGGAACCGAAATTGTAAACTGTCATTACGCAGCTGCTTCCAAACGTCTCAGAGCTCAAAGTGTAACAGCGTGACCGGTTCACTCCACCGTGCTCGGGAAATTGGGTAACATGGTAGTGCTTCAAGCGCGAGCTTTTGTACATTCCCAAGACCGCACCCTGCTTCTTTTTCAAAAACACAGAGACTGACTTCATGAATTACCCTACCGAGGCATGCCTGGTAGAAGTAGGCCCACGCGACGGCCTACAGAATGAGGCCACGGCCCTCAGCGTTAAACAAAAAAGCACGCTGGTGGACTATTTATCAGCCAGCGGTTTGTCGGTCATCGAAACCGGCTCATTTGTATCGCCACGCTGGGTCCCTCAGATGGCAAACTCAGCTGACGTATTTCAAACAATACAACGTAAAGCAGGCGTTCGTTACAGCGCTCTAGCCCCTAACGAGAGGGGCCTGCAGGACGCAATCGCCGCTCAGGCGAGTGAAGTGGCTATTTTCGTCGCTGTCACCGAAAGCTTCTCCCAAAAAAATCTGAATGCCAGCATTGAGCAAACCTTTGAGCGGTACAAGCCCGTGCTTGAGGTAGCTGCACAGCATGAGCTTCCTGTGCGTGGTTACCTGTCGTGCGTCTTGGGCTGCCCCTATGAGGGCAACGTTGACCCGGCCGTTGTCAGTGCTCTTACTCAACGACTTCTAGAAGGTGGCTGCTACGAAGTATCACTCGGTGACACCATCGGTACTGGGACTGCAGGAAGTACTGCACGCTTACTCGACACCATACTCAGCGGCGGCGTATCGGCGCATCAGCTAGCAGTGCACTGTCATGACACATACGGTCAGGCTCTAGCCAATATCGTGGTTGCTTTACAGCATGGCGTAGCAACCATTGATTCGTCGATAGCAGGGTTAGGGGGATGCCCTTATGCCGTAGGAGCTACTGGCAATGTGGCCACCGAAGATGTGATCTACCTTCTCGAAGGCTTAGGCATCCAACACGGAGTTCAGATCCCTGCCCTTCTCAAGGCTAGCGATTACATCTGTACACAGCTAGGACGTGAAACTCAGTCGCGCGCAGGTCGCGCGTTGAGTCTTAACCGGTAAAAAACAAATGAACGACTTCAATCTCAACATCACCTCGCCATGCCGCGGAATTTGTCGCATCGATGAACCGTCCCAACTGTGTGAAGGATGTCTTCGAACCATCGATGAAATCACACGGTGGTCGCGAATGGATGGCGATCAAAAATTGGCGGTGCTAACGGCCTGCTTAGACCGTCAGCAAATACCCAGTAAAGCTGGCAGCTCGGATAAATCACCGAGCATGGCTGAAGGGACTCCGGGTAACGCTTCAGAGGGTTGAGCATAGCGGTTTACCCAGGCAACGTTAAAACCAAAGTGTGCAGCGCCTGCTGCATCCCAAGCGTTTGAAGACAAAAAAGCGATGTTTTCAGCACTGATACCAAGCTCATCCACCGCTAATTGATAGACCCTCGAATCTGGCTTGAAAACCCCCACAGATTCAACTGATAGCTTGCGATCTATGACGCTTTCTATTCCTGCGTTGGCAACCGCTGCATTGATCATCGACGGTGAGCCATTGGTCAAAATCGCTGTTTGCATACCAGCCTGTTTTAACTGATGCAAAACACTGGATACTTCCTTAAACGCGGTCAAGCTTAAATACGCTTGCATAAGTTCCGCGTGCAATTTTGCATCATCTATGTCGAAGGTTCTTAGCGTCACTGCTAAGGCATCAGAGGTTAAATTCCAAAAATCTGTGTGGCTTTTCATCAGACTGCGAAGCCAGGTGTACTCCAGCTGTCGTACTCGCCAAGCAGCAGAAATTTCACCGTACTGAGGACCCACTGTGTCTTTTAGCCGGCTCACCGCCGAGTTCACATCGAACAACGTACCGTAAGCGTCAAACACGCAAGCATGAATTTGCTCAAAAGGTTTTGATGACATGGCGCTTAGGCCCTCTGTTCAGGAGGTGGTATTGAATAGGTTCCCGTCACGTGAGCAACAGGCTCTTGGGATTCATCCGCAGCACTAAATAGGCTTACCTCACCCACCGCGAGTCGCTTGCCTAGTTTCAACATACGAGCATCGGCTATGACATCACCCGGTGCTGGTTTTCGTAAAAAATTGATAGACAGATGCGTCGTCACAGCCAACTCGACCGGCCCGACTCGAGATAACACCAACGCATACAAGGCCGCATCGGCTAGCCCCATCATGACAGGCCCTGCAATGGTGCCACCAGGCCTTAGAAAACGTTCGCTGTAGACCGCACGCAGACGGACATGGTCCGCTTGAAAGTAATCGACTTCCAACCCCAACATTTCGGCAAACGGTAATCGGGCATCCATGATGTTGCGAAACTGCGCAACGCTCATGAGGAGTCCCTCGGGGAGTCCTTCAGGTGGAGTTGAATCGTTTATCACGGCAGCTTTTTTCGCAGTAAGACCAATTAGGTAAGAAACAAACGGCTGTTGGATACTCTATAAGATATTGAGCAACACGTATACTGGTCAAGCCATCATTGACCACTTTACCGTCAGCTTCATCGGAGAACACTATGAGTCAGGAGCCCAACAACCAGACAACTGAAGCTCCCTGTGTATTGACACATCTCGATGCACAAGGCGTTTTAACGTTAACGTTAAACCGGCCTGCTCAGTTCAATGCACTCAGCGAGGCGATGCTTGACGCCTTGCAAAACCATTTAGAGACTATGGACACTCAGACGCGAGTGGTGGTTATTGCAGCAAATGGCAAAGCGTTTTGTGCGGGACATGATTTACGCGAAATGCGCGCGCACGCTGACAGTGATAACGGCGGCGAGCAATGGCAACGCGAGCTGTTTACGAAATGCAGTCGATTTATGCAAACACTGCTCGATATACCTCAGCCTGTTATCGCAAAAGTACAAGGTCTTGCCACCGCCGCTGGCTGTCAATTAGTTGCCAATTGCGACTTAGCGATAGCCGCTGATGACTGTAAGTTTGGTGTATCGGGGGTAAATTTGGGGTTGTTTTGCAGCACACCATCGGTTGCATTGTCACGCAACCTATCCCGGAAGCGCGCCTTTCACATGTTGATGACGGGGGATTTCATCAGCGCAGAACAAGCTGTTGATTGGGGGCTACTAAACAACAGTGTGAAAGCCGAGACACTTGACGAAGCCGTTAAGCAAATGGCCCATCAAATTTGCGCTAAGTCGCAGGTGGCCATCACAACCGGCAAAGCGCTATTTTATAAACAAATAGAATTACCGCTGAACGAAGCCTATGAATTAGCAGGAAATGCTATGGCCTGTAACATGATGTCTGACGATGTCAAAGAGGGCATTGATGCGTTCTTTGAAAAACGTGAGCCGACGTGGACAGATAGCTAACGTAGTCAGCTAACTAAAGACCCGATACCTTTTGCATAATTTGCTCGCGGTAAGACTCCAACCACAAACTAAATTGCTCAATATCCAACGGGTAACTAATTAGATATCCCTGTGCTTCATTACAGTTGAAACCGCGTAAAATATTAAACTGCTCTTGCGTCTCAACACCCTCTGCAACAACCGTAAGATTCAGGTTATGACTTAGGGTAATGATGGCAGTCACTATCGCTGCATCACCAGAGTCTTTTTCCAGATCGCGCACAAACGATTGATCTATCTTGAGCTTGTCGACGGGTAAGCGTTTCAAATAGCTCAGCGATGAAAACCCAGTACCAAAGTCATCGATTGATACCTGAATACCAAGCGCTTTCATATCACTCAGTATCTGAATTCCTTTTTCACCATCCTGCAGCAACAAGCTTTCTGTCAGCTCTATTTCGAGCAACATCGGGTCTAAGCCACTATAGGCAATAGCGGCATTGATATCCTCAATGATATCGCTTTTCGTAAACTGAACAGATGAACAATTGACAGCAATAGTCATTGATGGCCAGCCCGCTTCAATCCAGTGTTGCATTTGCAAACACGCTTCACGCAGCACCCAACGACCCAGCTCAATAATTAAACCAGTCTCCTCTGCAAGCGGAATAAAATCACTAGGACTAACCGCCCCTTTTTCAGGGTGATTCCAACGAGTTAGTGCCTCCACACCGGCCAGCCGCCCTGTCTTCATATCTATCTTTGGCTGAAAAGCCAACGTCAGTTGCTCGGTTTCTATTGCAACCCGAAGATCAGCTTCTAAGGAGAAGCGAGTCAGTGCCTGCTCGTGAATACTACGAGAATAAAATTGATAACCATTACGTCCAGATTCCTTAGCGTGATACATCGCTACATCAGCAGACTTCATCATCGATTCTGTGTCATCCCCATCCGCGGGATAAACACTGATACCAATAGTGGTTGTTACTGACACAGCAGAACTTCCAATGTCGTAAGGCATACTGATGGACTGCGCAATTCGTTCGGCAACACGTGCGGCATCTTCAGCGCGATTAATGACACCCAGAAGAACAACGAATTCATCTCCGCCTAATCGAGCAACGGTGTGCTGAGAATCAGCATCGTCGTCATCGTCACCACCACTGATCATGTCGGACTGTCGGACAACACTTGTTAGGCGTTTAGCCACTTGCTTGAGTAAATCATCTCCGGCATCGTGACCTAAGGTATCGTTAACTTGTTTGAAATGATCCAGATCAAGAAATAGGATCGCAAACTTAGTTGAATTACGCTTAGACAACTTAAGTGTATAGCGTAGCTGCTCTGTAAGTTGAGCACGATTGGGCAAGCCAGTTACCAAATCATAATAGGCTAGATTGTGAATCTGCTTCTGCGCATTGATGCGCTCTGTTATGTCTTGAATGGTGCCCAACATATACGACCATTCACCATTTTCATGCTTATACGGCTCAGCTTCTAAGCGAATGCGCCGTTGCGCCCCATCGCTATTACCCAGCACGGAAAATTCAACATTAAAGGGTTGCTTCTCTTCGACAGATTGTTCGCTGATAAGCAGCACGTTGCTACGATCGGGCTCTTCGATGTATTCAACAAACTCTGTCCACGTTTCAAGGCTTACACCCTCTTCAATACCCAGCACGCGTCCAAATTCACGCGACCACGATAACTCGTTCGACCCTAAGCACCACTCCCAGTTTCCTAATCGCGCAATACGTTGTGCATTATCAAGTTTGGATTGGCTGGATCTTAGCGCATCAGCTGTTAGCTTTGATCGAAGCATATATTGCACACGATGCGGCAAGATAAAAAAGTTAATGGGCTTGGTTAAAAAATCTGTAGCACCCTCGTCATAAGCGCGGGTTATGGAATCTAAATCATCCAATCCTGTGATCATCAAAATAGGCACATGGGCACCTAACTTGAGTTTTCGGATAGCACTGATTGCCTGAAAACCATCCATAACAGGCATGACAGCATCCATGATGATTAAATCTGGCTCATGCTCGTTAAAGCGATCTATCGCCTCTTGCCCATCGACCGCGTGGATGACATCAAAGCCTGAGTCCTCAAGAGCCCCCTCGGCCATCATCAGACTCGCAAGATCGTCATCCACATGCAATACAATCGGCCGCTCGCGGTGCAAGCCCGGCACAACCATTTGCATGCTTTGCGGAGAGTTGGCCGTCATCAGGCAGCCTTACTCAAACGCTGATCCAGAGCTGCGCAGCTATCGTTATACAGGTCCTCTAACGAGTCACCAAGAGCCATGCAGGCTGGGAAATTTTGGTCATGAGCGGCACGCTCTAAATCTTTGCAACGCTCAGATAGTTCACTAGCACCCACATACGCGCTCGCTGACTTCAAAGTATGCGCAGCCACTCTGACAGCTTCCATATCCACCGTGTCTATCCCTTCAAGCATATTCGCTATAGTTTTCGGAGATTCAGATTTAAATAGATCAGTAATCCGAATTAATAAATCCGGTTTACCTGGGCGCTGCAAGGACATAATTGCCTTCAACGCTTTCTCATCGATTGATACTGTCACGTTACCGGGTCCGTGGATTTCGGGGTCCGTGCCAAGAACCCAAGCTCTTAGAGTTTAATAGCGACTGGTCTCTGCCAAACTGAGCGTACTGAGTTTTCAACTCCGACTTTAGTGAATCGAGTCGCAAAATAGAGGCTTCTATAGTGGGGGCCTCTGCCAGTGCATCATCCATTGCAGATGCGTCTGACGGATCCGAGCTGCGGGGACCAGAAAACGAAACTTGCGCTTCGTCCTTAGCTTCATTCACCCAGAAAATGAGCATAATACTCATCATCACAGCCAAAAACGCTGCGAACCATTGTCCGGACGGAAGTACCGTATAACCCCACATCAGCATCCAATAGATACCTGCTGCTGTAGCTAGCCGTAGTAAAGGCGAACTTTTCAAAATTAGATTCCTAACGCACCCTCTTCCTCACGGTATCGACGCTGAAACGGACAACTTAACGCTGATATGCTGGCAATCGGCGCTGACTATGTTTTCTGCTAGTCAAATGACCCCTTCGTGTTGCCACTTCTCAAGCTGTTCGGCATCAGCAGACAGCCATTGAGTGAGTACCTCGTGGGTATGCTCCCCAAGTTCTGGACCCGCCCAGTTAGACACAGCAGGTGTGTCCTGCAATTTCGGATGTACCGCTGGCATTTGCCTGGAAACCCCTTTTACGGGCAAGGTTTCAAACGCACCACGGGCTTGAAAGTGCGGGTCCTTGGCTATATCGGCAATGGAATTAACAGGGCCCGCTGGCACATCGGCGTCATCTAAAATAGTCAGCGCGGCCACCGAGTCCTTGTTTTCACACCAGACGGATAACACCTCGTCGATCATGGGTTCTTGTGCGACCCGTCCTTGATTATTAGACAAGCTCTCGTCATTGGCTAAATCCGGTCTACCCACAGCCTGCATAAGTCGTTTGAAAATAGAGTCGCCATTACCGCCAATAACAATGTAGCGACCATCGTTACACCGATAGGTGTTGGTAGGCACTATGCCAGTAACAGTGGACCCGGATGGCTCTCGTACAACACCTGCGCCATCGTACTCAGGTAACACCCCTTCAAGCATGTTGAACACGGATTCGACAATAGAGACATCGACAGTCTGACCACCGTTGCCTAGCCGCTGCCTCGCAATGAGGGCCAGTAAAGTGCCTACGGTTGCGTGCATTCCTGCCAGCGTATCCCCTAAGCTTAAATTCATTCGGACAGGCGTCTCACCCGGATAACCGTTGACATACCGCAAGCCTGCCGTAGCCTCACACGCAGAAGCAAAACCGGGACGCGATGAATAAGGGCCGTCTTGGCCATACCCTGAAACGCGTGTATAGATAAGCTCTGGATGATGCTTTTTCATCTCATCTGGGCCTAGCCCCCAGGCCTCCATACGCCCAGGCCGGAAGTTTTCAATAAGGATGTCGGCTTGAAGCAGTAACTGTCGAGCGATGTCACATCCCGATGTTGTCGACAAATTGAGCGTCACTGATTTTTTATTACGAGCGATGCTACTCCACCAATAGGATGTACCGTCTTCGTCTAATTCACGCCACGTCCGCAATGGGTCGCCTTTACCCGGAGGCTCAATTTTAATGACCTCAGCACCAAAAGCCGCTAGCATTTGTCCAGCAAACGGACCCGCAATGAGCTGCCCCATCTCCAACACTCGCACGCCTGCGAGCGGTAGGCTATGACCATCAGTATTTTGCTTATCCATGTTTCATCCAAAAGAGGTTTGTGTCTATGTCCGGTTATCACCCCACTATTCCAAACGCCAGACAGCCGGGAGACAACGATGTGCCGTTGCCTGCACATGAAGCAAACTATACCCCTCTAAGCCCGCTAAGCTTCATTGCCCGTAGCGCCGAGGTTTATCCTGAGCGTTTATCGGTCATACATGGTGATCTACGCTACACGTGGAGCGACACCTATCAACGTTGTCAGGTTGGGGCTGCACGCCTAGCAGCTTTGGGCATAACCACAGGCGATGTGGTGGCCGTTATTGCACCGAATATTCCGGCGCTCTTTGAACTTCATTTTTCAGTGCCCATGACGGGCGCTATTCTGAACGCCATTAATACGCGTTTGGAAGCAACCACCATCGCTCACATACTCGAGCACGGTGGTGCAAAAGTCTTGTTTGTCGACAAAGACTCAACCACCGTTGTACGAGAGGCTATAAAAAATCTACCGACACCGCCTCTGCTAATAAGTATTGACGATGCGCAAGCCACAGGCGAAGCTATCTGCGAGCTTGATTACGAAAGCTTTGTTGATGCCCAGAGCACCCCACACGATCAACTACCGGCTATTGACCCTGATTGGCAATGGACACTACCTGCCGATGAATGGCAGTCGATTTCACTCAACTACACGTCGGGCACAACAGGCCAACCCAAAGGGGTTATCTACCATCATCGTGGGGCAACATTAAATGCGTTGTCCAACATCACTGGTTGGCATATGGGCCCGCATCCGGTGTATCTATGGACACTACCCATGTTTCATTGCAACGGCTGGTGCTTCCCTTGGTCGTTAGCCGCCAATGCTGGCACCAGCGTTTGCGCAAGAACCATCACAGCAAAAACGATTTACGACAACATTCATACACATGGTGTTACGCATTTTTGTGGTGCACCGATTATTCTTAATTTTATCGTCAATGCAGATGACGACGTTATAAAGCCCTTGCCTCACGTGGTAAACATCATGACGGCAGCAGCGCCCCCACCCGCAAGCGTACTGTTGGAAATTGAAGCACTAGGCTTTCATGTCACGCACACATACGGACTCACTGAAACCTACGGGCCTGCCGTTATGTGTGCTTGGAACCCTGCCTGGGACAATTTGGACGACAGTGAACGAGCACGGCTTAAATCCCGTCAAGGTGTCCGATACCAAGTATTGGATCAATTGGATGTACTAGACCCAGACACCTTAGTACCGGTTGCTCGAGACGGTAAAAGCATTGGTGAAATCATGTTCCGCGGCAATATCGTTATGCGTGGCTACTATCGAAATGCGCAAGCCAATGAAGAGGCTTTTAGGGGCGGTTGGTTCCATAGCGGCGACCTTGCTGTCATGGATCCAGACGGCTATTTGCGAATCATGGATCGCTCAAAAGACATCATCATCTCAGGTGGAGAGAACATCTCATCCATTGAAATAGAAAATGCGCTTTTCGCACACCCGGCAGTTCTTGAAGCTGCAGTTGCTGCCAAGCGTGATGAAAAATGGGGAGAAACGCCGTGTGCTTTTGTAACCTTAAAACCGGGGGCTGCAGCCACCGAACAAGAATTAGTAGCGTGGTGTCGAGAAAAGCTTGCTCACTTCAAATGCCCAAAGAGCATTGTGTTTAGGGATCTACCTAAAACCTCAACCGGCAAAATTCAAAAGTTCAAATTACGCCAATGGGCTGATGAAATGTAAACCTAGAAGAACATGTCTAATGTGCGAGCGATAGACTCTTCTGCATCATCGACGATGCTTTCCAACGGTTCAGTTAAGCGCAGGTAATGTCTCATGCGCTCATAGCTTGGCAAAGACTCGCATATATCGAAGTCTGGTTTGCGTCCGTCAAGATCAGGAATACAACTACGCGACACAATGATCAAATCTGCAAGGTCAGGTGCATCGTCGTGGTGACGAACCCAGTGATCTCGATGGGCCGCAACTGCTATGATTTCCGAATCCATTTCCCAGTGCTCAAGTAATTTAACCCCGAACTCCACGGCATGGGTGTCAATCAAACGTTGAACATTTGCGCGCTCTATCGAATCAGTATTGTCATCGATTTTAGTTAAGAGCAGCATAGGCCCGACGTTGTACATCAACCCTCCTAACAGGGCTCGTTGGGCGTCCATTAATGTGTAGTGCGCTGCTAAGGCTTGCGCCACTGCAGCTGTTCGCAGAGATTCCATCCAGAGCTCTGTGATCATAGCGGCAATAACATCATTGCGAGCTTTGAACGAGTTCTTCAATAACCCCAGCGCAATGTTGCGGGTCGATTTGAATCCTATTCGGCTGACTGCCGCAGGAACACTCTCTGCAGGCGACATTGCCCTGTAATAGACGCTGTTACTCACCCTAACTAAGCGTGCGGCCAGCACGGGGTCTTTGCTGAGAAGTTCTGCCAGCGCCGCGAGACTAACGGAATCGTCCCGCATGGCTTTTTCGAGGTAAATAACCGCGTTAGGCAATGACGGCAATTTACCGTCATCAAACTGGAAAGAGTCAGCCATGACTGACGCAAAACTACGCTTCCTCTCCGCCTGCATGAAACCACCCGTTGAACCCTATGTTCGGTTAAAGGTAGCGGCACTACTTACGGCAATAATAAGAATCTCGGGTTACTTAGGAGAATCAATAGTCACAATTTCCCCGATAACTCGAGGGGTTACTCACACCCTCGAGTCTCCCTGCCCGTTCCACCCACGCAATGTGTGGTCTATTTAACCAATAGAAAAACGGCTTTTCATCAGTCGATCGAACCATTTCAACAGCACACCGTCGATGGTGTTTTGAACACCAATCGATAATCGATCAAACATGCCTCGCTTTTCTTTGTAAGCGAGCAGCAACACTTCACGCTCCTCACAGGCATCAATAAGGTATTGATCACTGGTCGATAACTCATCAGCCAACTTTAGGTCTAGGGCATCCTGGCCTGACCATATTTCACCGGTCGCTACCGCTTCAATATCCAACTGCGGCCTACGTTGGCTAACGTACTGTTTGAATTGCGCATGAATACGCTCAATATCTTCTAGGAATTTTTGCCGACCTTCGTCTGTGTTTTCACCAAATACCGTCAGCGTTCGTTTGTACTTACCCGCTGTCAGCATTTCAAAATCAATTTTCAGCTCTTTAAGCAAACGATGCACGTTAGGTATCTGAGCAACAACACCAATTGAGCCCAACACAGCGAAAGGTGCTGCAACCACTTTATCTGCAACACACGCCATCATGTATCCTCCACTGGCCGCAACTTTATCGACACAGATTGTAAGCGGTATGTTCTTGTCTCGGACACGATCCAATTGCGAGGCCGCCAAGCCATAGGATGTCACCATGCCACCACCACTCTCGAGACGAACCATCACTTCATCGTCAGGTGTTGCGGTCGTTAGGATGGCCGTTATTTCACGACGCAGTCGCTCAACGGCACTGGCACGAATATCACCATCAAAATCCATGACGTAAAGCCTGGAGGTGGTTTTCTCAGGCACGATAGTTTCGCCTTCGCCACGTTGTTTCTTCGCCTTTTTCGCTGCAGCTTTTGCCGCTTTGCGTTCGGCTTTGTCACTGACTTTTTTCTCTTTCTCAGCCTGCTTTCTCATTTCAGGCGTCAGCAATGAAAACGATAAGGACTCTTGCATATCCTCAAGGAGCTCATTGTACTTCTTGATTTCAATATGGCCCTCTTCAGAACCACCACTCATCTCTCGGCTGCGCATGGCAGCAGCCACGATGGCCATGATAATGACAACCGCTGCTATGACAAACGTCAGCGCCTTTAAAAAGAACAAACCGTATTCATAAAAAAATTCAGCCACGCGCAAACCTCTGGTGTTGTTGTCTATACCGAACTATACGATGAAGTATGTCTCACCGAACCGTTGAATCTGTTAAAAACTGGGCGCACCCAGTTTCATTTCTTGTGCATAAACCAGCATTGGTGGATGCGGGCATTTCGTTGAAAATCTCTGTCGATTGACCAACGATTTTTGTCTTCAACTTTGATACCGCGACTCTTGTCCTCTAAGAGTTCAGGATCAAGTTTGAAACGTCGAAAGTTATTAGAAAAAATCAACGTACCACCCGGTGCCAACAACGCTAGGCAGGCATCTATGGTTTTCACATGATCGCGCTGCACATTCCAGTCATCTTCCAATGAGCTGGAATTTGAAAATGTCGGTGGATCAAGCAAAATCAAGTCAAACATTGAATCTTCTCGGATACTCACACCTGCACCTGCTAACCAAGCATTGACATCTTGTCTTACCACTTCATGCTTTTGCTGAGCCGCATTATTCTTATCTAGATTCCTCATTGCCCACTGACAGTAACGGTTAGAGGTATCCACCGATACGCTGCTATCCGCTCCACCAGCAACCGCGGCTACGGTCGCTGCACCGGTGTAGGCAAACAAGTTTAGGAACCGCTTTCCTTCGCTGTTCTTGTACAAGTATCGACGCACGGGACGGTGATCCAGAAACAATCCCGTATCAAGGTAATCTGTGAAGTTAACTTCTAGCGGTGCACCAAATTCCAACACAGTTGCTGTTTTTGTTTGCGACGCACTTTGTTTTTCGTATTGCTGCAGACCAGACTGTACCTCTCGAACCTTCAGATGCACCTGCGAGGCCGGTATATTCATGACCTCCGGCATTGCCTGCATGATGGCGTCTAATCGAGCTTCGGCCATTGCGCGGTTAACCGTGGCAGGCGCTTGATATTCCTGCACTACGCAATGAGTGGTCTCTGCGTTGTAGACATCAATGGCCACAGCAAACTCAGGCAAATCAGCATCGTAAATTCTAAATGCATGAATATCATTCTGCGTAAGCCAACCCTTTAAGCCTTTGCGATTTTTCTTTATGCGGTTAATGAAGTCGATAATATTGACGCCGGTATCCTCGACAACGTCCTCATCATCTTGTTCTTCTTGTGCTTCTTGACGGCCTTTATACAAAGACGCCTGCGGATGGTTATCGCTCTCAGAGTCAGTATCCATCTCAGCATCGTCTAAGGCTTCAACGACCACGCTGGGCTCACTAACAGAGCGTCGTTGAATACCGCTACTAGGAATGTCACCGGTCAACAGGACACAATCAATACCACCATTACGCACATGCAGCGTTTGGGACATGGGCAGCCTTGCCCGTGAAAAAGGTGCCGCAATGGACGTAAACAAGGCACACTGCCAGCCGGCATAAAAGCGGCTAATGTCAGTACCTAAATCGCTATAAAATTGGTTGTCTGCGGCCAGTCGCTCACCGTACGGTGGGTTGGTGACTAACAGACCTTCACCGATATTACCGATAGCTTTTGGCCGCCCAGCACTTAAATTGATACGTTCAATAGAAATCGCATTCTGCAAACCGGCCTGCGCGATATTGTGAGCACAATTTTCGATAGCCGTAGGATCTTGGTCGGATCCAACGATAACCACTGGACAGTCTCGACGCGTCTCTACCGCTTTCTCTGTTAGCGATTGCCATAAATCGGCATCATGGCCCTTCCAGCCCTCAAAACCAAAGTAGTCACGCTGCAACCCTGGGGCTTGGTGACAGGCCATCATGGCAGCCTCAATAATGAGTGTGCCAGAACCACACATCGGGTCAACCAGCGTCACGCCCTCTTCTATGGCTTGCGGCCAACCTGATGCGCACAACAGAGCCGCCGCCAAATTTTCTTTGAGTGGAGCGAGTCCTTGCGCATCTCGATAACCTCGACGATGCAAGCTACTGCCTGACAAATCGATAGCAATACGCGCCTTATCGCGAAACAAATACACATTGATGCGCAAATCAGGGGTGTCACGCTCGACGTTGGGACGCCTGCCGAAATCGTCTCTAAATTGATCGACAACGGCATCCTTAACCTTCAGCGCACCGTATTGCGAATGAGTAATGGCAGATTTTGCCGTATAAAAGTCGACCGCCAGCGTGCCGTCGACGTCCACATGCTCAGCCCACGGAATTTGCTGCACTAAGGTGTATAGCTCTTCCGGGGTCGACGCCGGACCAGAATGAATCGGCAAAATAACGCGATTCGCGATTCGCGACCATAAACACGCCGTGTAGCCCGCTTTTAACCCTCCCCGAAACTTTACACCCGCCCCTGCGCTCTGCACACCCTTGAGTTTTAACCCATTAAACTCCTCGGCTAATAGGCGCTCAAGACCCGCCCCACAGGTGGCGTATAGCTCGGTCTCGTCAGTAATTAGACGAGCGCTAAGGGGTGTGGACAAATTCAACAAGTGCGTAGAAACCTATAGGGAATTAAAAATCGAGTAACAACTCTGCTGCCCAAGAGGATCAAACGGTCCGGTCTTGGATACAATGGCCATTGTATACGGGGAAACCTATGCCGCGCCTGATCCCGGCGGCTGATTAAACGCCATGAAACTGACAAGCTACGGTGCCGCGCAGGAAGTCACTGGCTCCTGCCATCTTATCGAATTGGGCAACACTCGGGTACTACTCGATTGTGGACTGATTCAAGGACGCAAGAAAGACGAGCTCAGAAATCACGACGCTTTTCCTTTTAACCCCGCCGAACTCGATGCCGTGGTTCTCAGCCACGCGCATATCGATCATTGCGGGCGCTTACCCATGCTGCTTGATCAAGGGTTTAAAGGGCAAATACACACCCATGCCGCCACCTGCGATTTAGTCCAGATATTGCTCAAGGACTCCGCACATCTCAATGCACGCGACGTTGAGTATCGAAATAAACGACGCAAACGCTCCGGCAAGCCGCTTCTCAGCCCGCTTTACGACCAATCCGACGTTGAAAATACCATTAAGCAGCTTAGCGCATTGGAGTATGAAACACCGCGTGAGATCGCCCAAGGTGTCTCCATACGGCTCTTTGATGCGGGTCATATATTAGGCTCTTCCATGGTCGAGCTTACGCTGACCGAAGGCGATCAAACCCGAACCGTGGTATTCAGTGGAGATCTCGGTCATCGCGGATCCCCGATACTGCGAGACTTTAGTTATCTGAAAAAAGCCGATCTCGTCCTTATGGAGAGTACCTATGGCAATCGTACCCACAGAGATTGGTCAGAAACGCTCGTCGAGGTGAGTGAAATTGCCAGTGCACTGAGCAGCGTAAGAGGCAATATTTTGATACCTGCATTTTCGGTTGGCCGAAGCCAAATGATTTTGTACACCATGGCCCGCTACTTCGAAGAATGGGATTTAGGCCGCTGGAATATTTTTCTCGACAGCCCCATGGCTATACGCGCCAGCGAGGTCTACCTGAAGCACACCAATCTTTACGATGAAGAGGCGGCCGCCTACTACAAAAAGAACGGCCCGCTCTTGGCTATGCCTAATTTGAAATTTTCGCAAACAGCCGACGAATCAAGAGCAATTAACGCAATGGCCTCCGGGGCCATCGTTATTGCCGGTAGCGGCATGTGCACGGGTGGACGTATCATGCACCACCTAAAACACAACCTATGGCGCGCTGACGCGCATGTGATTATCGCCGGATACCAATCGCCTGGCTCTCTAGGTCGTAAGCTGGTTGATGGTGCAGATAGCGTTAAAATCTGGGGTGATAAAATAAAGGTGCGTGCCAGTGTCCACACCATAGGTGGGCTATCCGCTCACGCCGATCAGCAAGGCATGGTCGATTGGTATAAGAGCTTTGATAACACTCCGCCTGCCCTTTTAGTGCACGGCGAAAAAAGGGCAATGAAAACACTCAGCACCAGACTTAAAAACGAATTCAACGCTGCCGCAGTCCCCGCGAAACGTGGGAAGTCGACAGATTTATTGGCTTTAGAGACATTTGGTCGCTAATACGTCGTTCAAGTACGAATAAACGGTTGTAAACACGCACAGCTATGAACGAATATTCATACTGTGCCCGTCAATGCCTACGTCGCGGCTTAAGACAAAACAAGAGAACGTAATATGAGTAGTGAAGAACGAGAATCGATGGAGTTTGATGTCGTGGTTGTAGGGGCTGGCCCAGCGGGCCTTTCCACGGCCTGTCGATTGATGCAGCTGGCTCAAGAAAAAGACCAAGAGATCAGTGTTGTCGTATTGGAAAAAGGCTCCGAAGTCGGTGCCCACATCCTCTCAGGCGCTGTCATAGAGCCCCGCGCCCTGACAGAACTATTCCCAGATTGGGAAGCCGAGGATGCGCCGCTTAAAACGGCCGTGACTCGCGACGACATTCTATTTTTTACCAGCGCGGAAAAATCTGTGCGCATACCAGCGCTGCTCTCGCCTAAAACCATGCACAACGATGGCAATTATGTCGCAAGCCTTGGCAACCTAACGCGTTGGTTATCCGAAAAGGCGGAATCACTGGGTGTTGAAATATTCCCAGGTTTTGCGGCTGCCGAAATATTGTTTCATGACGATGGCCGAATTAAAGGCGTTGCTACTGGCGACATGGGCCTAGATGAAGCAGGCAACCCTAAAGAAGGCCATGAGCGTGGCATGGAACTGCACGCCAAATACACGGTATTTGCTGAAGGGTGTCGTGGCCACTTAGGCAAGGAATTAATCAGCCACTTTAAGCTTGATGAAGGCAAATCTCCTCAGCATTACGGCATTGGATTGAAAGAACTTTGGCAAGTCGACCCTGCTAAGCATGAGCCTGGTGTTGTGGTCCACGGTGCTGGCTGGCCATTGTCTGAAACGTCGTCCACCGGCGGAGCTTTCATGTACCACTTGGAGAACAATCAAGTCGTGGTCGGACTGATCATCGATTTAAACTACTCCAACCCGCATTTGAGTACTTTCGACGAATTTCAGCGCTTCAAGCAACACCCTGTTATCAGCCAGGTGCTGGAAGGTGGTGAGCGTGTCAGCTATGGTGCTCGAGCCATCGCGAAAGGCGGCTTAAATTCCCTACCCCGAATGAGCATGCCGGGCGGCTTACTCGTAGGCTGTGATGCAGGCACTTTGAATTTTGCAAAAATCAAAGGCACTCATACAGCAATGAAATCAGGCATGGTGGCGGCAGAAACTATCGCAGTCGCGCTGGCAAATGGTGATGAGGGACGCGAATTAGTCGAGTTCAACGATGCGTACCTTGACAGCTGGGCGGGTGAGGAATTGAAGACGTCTCGCAACTGGGGCCCTGCTCTGCATAAATTCGGAATGTATTTAGGCGGCGCCTACAACTACATCGATCAGAACTTCTTTGGTGGAAAACTGCCATTCAACTTCCGTGACGAGATCCCGGATTACGCCTGTATGAAGCGTGCTGATGTGTGTAATCCACCTAACTACCCTAAACCCGATGGCGTGGTTAGCTTTGACAAATCATCGTCCGTGTTTCTGTCCAACACAAACCACGAAGAAAACCAGCCGGTCCATCTACAACTGGCAGACCCTGATTTACCGATTAGAGACAACCTGCCGATGTACGCCGAACCTGCGCAGCGTTATTGCCCAGTAGGGGTTTATGAGGTCATCATCGAGGAAGAAACACCGCGATTTCAAATCAATTCGCAGAACTGTATTCACTGCAAAACGTGTGATATCAAGGACCCAAGTCAGAATATTACTTGGGTAGTGCCTGAAGGTGGTGGCGGCCCTAACTACCCGAATATGTAATTCGGGTTTTCTTCAACGTCATCTGCAGGCGCTATTCGCTAGCGTCTGCAGGTGGCTTCTTTGCACGAGGTTTGGGAGCAGCCCTAGGTTTCTTGACGACATCACCTTCTGCAGGAGCCGCCTTACTACTGACTTTTTTCTTCACAGCGCGTGGCTTCTTAACCGGCGCTGCCTCTCCAGTAGCCTCAGTTGCAGACGCTGCAGGTTTTGCCCGAGGCTTCTTTTCAACCGCCGCAGGCTTGGCCGCTTCACTTGATTCTGTGGCTATACGTGGTTTTCTCGGAGCACGTGGCTTCTTCACAGCTTCCGGAGCTCCACTTCCAGTGGATGCGTTGGCCTGAGGTGCTGCTGATTGCGTCGTATTAACCGACGCTTGAGCGGGCGACGATGTCGGCGCAGATGTACGTACGGGTGCGGATGCGGACGCAGTCGCGGTCGTATTCACCGGCGCGGACGCAGTCGCGGACGTAGGCGCAGACACAGGTGACGATGCAGCCGAATGATTAGGCGCAGCGTTGTTAGCTACCGGAGCTGTGTTAGGCGTTTGAGCCGTAGAGTCGCTCGAATTTGCATTAGCAGCGCCGTTCTCACCCTGCTGACGCGGGTTACGGTTCTGATTTCTATTGCGGTTTTGGTTGCGATTGCGGTTTTGATTTCTGCCACGAGGTTGACCTTGCCCAGCAGTTTGCGGGTTAGCGCCTTGCGGTGCTGCCCCTTGCCCGTCTTCAGCATTGCCTTGGCTAGGCTTGTTGCGATTCGGGTTGTTCCGGTTCGGATTATTTCTGTTCTGGTTATTGTTAGGGTTGTTGCTGTTGGCGTTGTTATTGCGATTGTTGGGTCTTGGCTGAGCATTTCTCTGCCCGCGCTGCTGACCTGGTTGCCCCTGGCCCTGCTGCGGTCGCCGATTCTGGTTCGCACGCCCTTTGCCTCTATTTCCTTGCGAGGAGCGTCCATTACCGCCTCCGACCAAGCTACCCACTTGGTAGGGATCTTCCATTCCAATGAGATTGCTGTCTGAGGGAAAGCGATTATTGACGTTGCAATGATCGCGATTACCAACGTTGTCGTTTTCGTCGTCGTACTCGGCCGCAGCTGTAGGCTCTGGCAATGCACGATTACCAATGTTGTCCATTTCCTCGGTAATTTCACGAGGCGGCTTCAGGGCACGATTGCCTCGTTCAATCCGATTACCGATGTCGTCGTTGTCGCGAGGACGGTTCCGGTTATTGCGATTGTTCCGATTACGGTTATTGTTAGTATTTTTACTGTTGCCAGCGTTAGCGTTGTTATTACGGTTGTTATTGTTACTGCCACCACCCTCAGCACGCTGTCCACCGTTGGTATTTTGACGGTTTCTTCCTCGCTGATTCCGTCGTTGTGGGCTTTTAGCGGTAGATGATTCTGATTGACCATCTGTTGAACTCGCGCCCGAATTTGACCCCGAAGCTGGCAACTCACTGTTCGTCATACGTCTTCTATCACCTTGAGTTTCTTACAACTTTTCATCTGTGGATGCAATTTAACCGCTTAGTGCTAAGCACCGCGAATTAGGTATTTAAGGAGGCAGGACCTTCCCGCCATAAATCGCAACTTACTTTAGTGTTACGGATATTTTTCGGATCGCCGCTGCAATTACTCTCAGGCAAAGGTCAATCTCTCTCAGGTCTCACCACAGCGTGCATCTATGCGCTACAGTTCATGTAACAGTACATTGCAGTGACCTACGGCCTTGAGTATACGACAGGCGGGCCTTTTTTTGCTTTTTTATAAGCAATGCGAAGCTCAAAACTGGCCAAGCTTCATCCAAAATCCTATCAAGGCCTACTGCGTGCATAGCATTTCACAACTTTTTGAGTACAGATCCCTATCGTGAATACAGATTCTCTTGCCCGTTGGCAGCTAGAATGGTTTGGCAATATTCGAGCCGATATCTTGGCAGGCTTGGTTGTAGCACTGGCACTCATCCCTGAAGCAATAGCCTTCTCTATCATTGCAGGGGTAGATCCTAAAGTCGGACTCTATGCCTCCTTCTCGATTGCCGTGATTGTCTCGATCACAGGCGGACGGCCAGGCATGATATCCGCCGCCACAGCCGCCACTGCGGTTCTCATGGTCACTCTAGTCAAAGAATACGGCTTGGAATACCTCCTGGCAGCTACGGTTCTCGCTGGCTTGCTGCAAATCGTTGCAGGTCTATTAAAGCTTGGGGCTGTGATGCGCTTTGTGTCCCGCTCTGTCATGACAGGTTTCGTCAACGCTTTGGCAATTCTCATATTCATGGCACAGCTGCCCGAACTCATTGATGTCCCTAATTTGACCTACGTCATGGTTGCAGCCGGCTTAGGCATTATCTATCTGTTGCCGCGAATCACCTCCGTGATCCCCTCTCCGCTTGTCTGCATCATTTTATTAACCGGGGTGTCTCTAGCTCTTGGCTTGGACATTCGAACGGTAGGCGATATGGGAGAGCTGCCAGATAGCTTGCCCATTTTCCTTCTACCCGATATTCCATTGAATTTAGAAACGCTAAAAATTATCTTCCCTTACTCGGCAGCGGTTGCAGCGGTGGGTTTATTAGAATCACTCATGACAGCTTCGATCGTTGACGAGCTGACCGATACACGCAGTGACAAAAATCGCGAATGCATTGGTCAAGGCATCGCTAACACAGCCACGGGCTTTATCGGCGGAATGGCGGGTTGCGCAATGATTGGACAGTCAATCATTAACGTAAAATCCGGTGGCCGCGGCCGTCTCTCGACGTTTTGCGCAGGCATGTTCCTGCTGCTCATGATCGTTTTCTTAGGTGACTGGGTAAAACAGATCCCTATGGCAGCCTTGGTCGCCATCATGATTATGGTTTCCATCGGTACATTTAGCTGGTCCTCTATCGTTAACCTTAAAGATCACCCAAGAAGTTCATCCATTGTCATGCTCGCTACCGTCATCGTGGTTGTTACGACACATAACTTGGCTATTGGCGTTTTGGTTGGCGTATTGTTCTCCGGAATTTTCTTTGCTTGGAAAATCTCGCAAATATTCCGTGTAACGACAACATTGTCGGACGATGGCCTCAAACGCACCTACCTGGTCGAAGGTCAGCTGTTTTTTGCGTCCAGCGATGAATTCACCAATTCTTTCGATTTCAAAGAAGCCCTAGATGCGGTTGTGATAGACGTCAGTTTGGCGCATATTTGGGATATTAGTAGCGTCCAAGCGCTTGACATGGTGGTCATGAAATTCCGCCGTGAAGGTAGCGAAGTGGAAATTATTGGGTTGAATAAAGCCAGTGAAACGATTGTCGACCAGCTAGCTATTCATGACAAACCTGGTGCACTTGACGATATGATGGGTCATTAAACGGAGGCTTTGAGCATGTCGAAACTACTAGCCGTTATCGATGGTTCTGCTTACTCGGCGAGCGTGTGCGAACACGCCGCCTGGATAGCCGAGCACACACCGACAGATGTCGAGGTTATGCATGTGTTAGGGCGTCGCGATGTATCCAGCGACCCCTTCAATCTCAGTGGCAGTATTGGCTTAGGCGCACGCTCTGCCCTACTGGCAGAACTTGCCGAACTCGACGCACAAACAGCCCGGCTCTCTCAAAAGCGAGGGCGTGCCATCCTGGAAGACGCCGAAACACTGCTCAAGGAACGAGGTGTGTCAAACGTCACGACCAAGCTTCGCAACGGCGAAATAGTCGATTCTGTAAACGCACGTGAAGCCGACGCCGACCTCATCGTCATTGGCAAACGCGGCGAAGCAGCAGACTTTGACACTGGCCATTTAGGCTCAAACCTCGAACGTGTGGTCCGATCCACCCATTTACCCGTGCTGGTGGCTTCGCGTAGCTTCAAGCCAATCAAAAAAGTACTGGTCGCTTTCGATGGCGGGCCAAGTTCTGTAAAGGCGGTTCAGTACTTTGCAAAGCAGGCGCAGTACAACAAATTGGAATGCCACGTACTGACAGTTGGCCCCTACTCCGATGAAATGCTGCACCAACTTGAAGGCGCTGTAGCGACACTAAAAGACGGCGGATACAACGCTAGTGGTGAGTTTCTAGCAGGCCAACCTGAAACGGTCATCGCCGAAAATATTGAATTAGCGGGTTTCGATCTCCTTTTGATGGGTGCTTACGGACACTCCAGAATTCGCAATTTAATCATTGGCTCCACGACCACAGAAATGATTCGCTCTTGCAAGGTTCCAGTTCTGCTATTTCGCTGAGTTGGAATTTAGCAATCTATCTCTATATTAGTATCGATAAAACGCTCACACTCGACCCTGTACTAGCTCAATAGTTCATGGCCGAGGAGCAATGACTAGCATCGAGACAAACACAGCATGAATGATCTAAAACAGCAGTTAGCTCCTGGATGGAGCACCGTAAATATTATTATCATCGTTGTTCTATTCACGCTCTCATGGCCGCTTGCGCTGATATATCTGGCCTACGTGCTGTGGGGACAAAAAGTGAGATTAGATCTGAGCAAGCCCGAAACTGTCGCAACTTTCGGGCGTCGTGTAGTTAGCGCGTGCAAAGCAGGAATTGACTCTTTCACCAAAAGTTAAGAGCGAGTAACACCGCCCCTCAAATGTTGAACTAGTTCATATTTTTGTGTCTAGCGGCTTTCTTTGTTTCCAGACGACCGGAAAATGAAACCTAACGGCTATACACCCACTAGTTAATTTGCCGATAACCCCGTAGTAGCGCCCGTTGAAGGCGCTCAACTTCGGATGAGTTAGGGTTTATGCAAACTAGATGGCCTACCGGCATTTTTTCTCTTTTGGCGATCTGCGCATCTTTCAGTTCTGGAAGCATTGCGCAAACAGGTAACAAGCCCAATTGCTTGTATGTAGCCTCGTACCATGCGGGTCACCAATGGTCGGATGGTGTTGCACGCGGACTGAAAAGCCGGCTTCATGATCAGTGCAACATTACTGCATTTTACATGGACACCAAACGTCGGAAAACGACCGACGATAAGGTATCTGCCGGTCAAGCAGCTTACGAGCTTATTAAAGATCTAAAGCCAGATGTTGTTATAACGTCAGACGACAACGCCGCTAAGTATCTTATTGTGCCCCACCTGTTAGACGGCGATGTACCAGTGGTGTTTTCGGGTATTAACTGGACAGTTGATGAGTATGGCTTTCCGGCCAAGAACATCACAGGCATTGTCGAGATTGCACCAATAAAGCCCATGCTAATGGAAGGCGTTAGCTCTTCAAACTTGCCTATAGACCATGCAACTCGTATCGCTTATCTAGGTGCTAGCACGCTTAGTGAAATGAAAAACTATAGTCGTGTAGTCACTGTCGCCGAAAAACTTGAAATAACCGTTGATAGAATTTTAGTAGAAAATTTCACGGATTGGAAAGCAGGTTTTCTGATCGCTCAGAACTACGACATGGTGGTCATGGGCAGTCACTCAGGCATTTCAAAATTCTCTCCAGAGGAAGCGGCTGAATGGGTTGCAGCCAACACGCGAACACTCAGCTTAACCAACAACGAGTGGATGATGCCCTATTCAGCAATCGGCTATACAAAAATACCCGAAGAACATGGGGAATGGGCAGCAGATTCAACAATTGCAATACTCAACGGCGTTAGAGCGTTAGACATTCCTCTCGTGACCAATAGACGCTGGGACACATGGATCAATGAATCTCTTCTAGACGCTGCCAACATCAATTTGGAAGAATCTACACTGATCAACGCTAAGAAGCATAGGTAACTTGAAATTTTTTTCGCTAAGGGCTGTTCTGAAATATTCACTGGGTTCGCCTGTGTCTATGTCATTGGC
Source organism: uncultured Granulosicoccus sp. (assembly GCA_937991945.1). Taxonomy (GTDB): domain Bacteria; phylum Pseudomonadota; class Gammaproteobacteria; order Granulosicoccales; family Granulosicoccaceae; genus Granulosicoccus. The sequence continues at coordinate 48,591 of CALKLO010000001.1, read as the reverse complement.
ATTTCTTATCTTAGCGGCGATTCCTGCATTACTCTATACAACCTACACCGTCAATTATCACGAAAAAAACAATCAAATTGAGGACGATGCAAATCATATAACGCAAGATTTGAACGAGCGTCTAACCGAAATTAAGACGGTAATGGCCTCCCTGATTGGTCTTCACTATGCATCCAGTGCATCGAGCGCTCCAGACATGTCCTTGTTTGCACGGGAGTTACGTGAGCAAGCAGAGTACATAACTGGCATCGGCCGATATGATCATGTTCTTCATAAAGATCGGGGCGCATTTGAAGAACGAATGAGTGAGCAAGGTCTATTCAATTTTCGTATCACTGACATCGGCATACACGGCCATACTGAAATACGACCTGAGAAAAGCTCCTACTACCCCATCTCAATGCTAGAACCATTGGAGCCACAAAATGCCCGTCTACTCGGGGCAGACTTGTCTGAGCTTGATAGCCTAAGGGGTAAGCTAGATACTATTGCATCCGAGAATGCACCGTTACTTGCCACGTTTCCATCACGTTGGCCTACAGGCGGTGATATTGTTTTATTTTCACCGGTATACCGAGGCAACTCAGCACCCTCCATGCCTGCTTCTCGCATGCTTCAATCCGCAGGCGGATTCTGGATAAGTATCAACCTAGAATCACTATTCGCAGGCATCAACAAAAACATTGAGTCATTCGATGTAACCGCACGCATTAATACAAGCGATGAATCTACATTGCTGTATGGCAGACTTGGGACGCGACCAAAGCCTAGCTACTTAAAGTCTTTGTATCTTCAAAAAGAAATTAGCGAAGATTGGGTAACGGGAAACTCTTCTTTAACAATCACGCTCCAACAGGATTTCGGTTTTAGCAAAAACGCTTTAGTGTATTTCTGCACAGCGTTGCTTAGTATTCTTGCCATTACGGGTTTATTCACCATATACATATTGGCACGCCGCACCGCCTTACGACAAAGAATAAATTCTCAGGACGCTCTATTAGAGGAACGCGGCAAAGCAGAAACAACTCTTAACACGGTGCAAGATGCCATCATCGCACTTGATGCGGATAGGCGAGTTGTTCATATCAACCCAGCAGCTGCCACACTATTCGATGCAACCGCTGCTGACACCACAGGACGAGTGCTAGATAATTTTGTTAAGTTCAGTTTGGTAGGCGATGCGTTCTCAGCACTTAATGTAGAACAAGCGCTGGATAATTTGCAGCGCGGCGGCAATGACAAATTTGATGTCACGCTATTTGAATCGGATGATCCAGATTTCGTATTACGATTGACGTTGACGAATTCGTATAGTCGCCAAGGTATTGTAAAAGGCCATGTACTCGTACTTAGAGACATCAGTCACGAGCGTCAATTGACAAAAAAATTAGCCTATCAAGCTAACCATGATGCGCTAACGGGATGCACGAACAGGCACTTTTTCGAAAACACCCTAACTACACTACTCGAAGATTTTCCTGAATCCGAAAAAATTCACGCCTTATGCTACATGGATTTAGATCAGTTCAAAGTTATTAACGATACCTGCGGGCATGTTGCGGGTGACCAACTGCTTACTGATTTAACTGACAACATTAGAATGGCCATGCACGAGAACGATGTATTATCTCGACTCGGCGGTGATGAATTTGGCCTCCTAATGATCAACGTCGATGAAGAAGAAGTTGCAGAGCGCTCACAGCGTATCTATGATTTTTTCCAAAACTATGTCTTTCATTATGACAACAAGGCCTTTGCAGTACGTGCCAGTATTGGTGTCGTACACATTAATCAAACCTGCAACAACATTAAAGATATTCTAGCGTCGGCTGATATGGCTTGCTATGCCGCCAAAGACTCTGGTCGCAATAGTTTGTATGTGTACTCCGACACTGATGACGCTATTGCCGAACGATCAGTCGAACTAAGTTGGCTACCACGATTACGAAAGGCCATACAGCAAGACGAGTTTACGTTAATGGTGCAAGCCGTTGCATCCGTCGATGGCCTATGTCGTAATGATGCCCAAGCTGTCGAACACTATGAATTTCTCCTGCGCCTGCAAAACCCGGATGGCAGCCTGAGCACACCATGGCAGTTTATCCAGGCGGCAGAGCGCTATGACTTAATGGTCGATATAGATCGTTGGGTCATCGCAAAAGCATTCGAAACGGTTGCAGGCTTAAAAGGTGGGCCAGGAGGTGACTGTAGCTTCTCTATCAATCTGTCTGGGCAATCGGCGGCAGACCCACGTCTAAAGGACTATATAAAAGATAAGCTGGATTACTATGGTGTTGACCCTTCGCAAATCTGGTTTGAGCTAACCGAGACAGCGGCAATTTCCCATTTCTCAGTGGCTGTTGATTTGATCAACAACATACGAAGCTTAGGTTCTCTTGTTGCACTCGATGATTTTGGATCGGGCTTAAGCTCGTTCGGGTATTTGAAAAACTTACCGGTTGATATTCTAAAAATCGATGGCCAGTTTGTTAAGGAAATTGCTAACAATCCTATCGATCGCGAAATGGTAAGGGCTATTCACCAAGTTGGTGTTGCCATGGGCATCAAGACTGTCGCAGAATTCGTAGAGGACGAGGCGATTGTGCAAGTCTTATCTGAAATAGGTGTGCACTACGCGCAGGGATACCACATTGCTAAGCCCTGCCCTATCGAAGAGGCACTCGGCCTATCGAGTTCGCTCAGCCGAGCGGCGTAGCAAAACGCTACCCCGACGGATTTGCTCTCATGGTGTCCGGCAACCACGTTGCCATTTCTGGAACCGCAATTAGCACAAATACCATCACGACCATGATCATAAACATGGGCAGCGCGGCTTTCGCAATATACCCCATTTCATGATTGGTCATTCCTTGCAACACAAAAAGATTGAAACCGATAGGCGGTGTGATCTGGGCCATTTCAACAGCGACCACAACGAAAATACCAAACCAGATAACATCAATTCCTGCCTCACGAATCATGGGCTCTACGACAGCCATCGTCAGTACAACTGACGAAATACCGTCTAGAAAACACCCCAAAATAATGTAGAACACCAGCAAGGCCATCAGTAGCTGGAACTGCGATAAATCTAAGTGAGCAATAAAATCAGCGAGCGCCCTAGGCAAGCCCGTAAAGCCCATAGATAAGGATAGAAATGCAGCACCCGCTAGAATTAGCGCGATCATAGCGGACGTACGTGTTGCCCCCATAAGACTCGTTGTAAAGGTCTCCCAACTTAATGATCGTTGGATAGCGGCAAGCACTAGAGCTCCGATAACACCAAACGCTGCAGCTTCCGTCGCCGTTGCCACTCCGGCATACATAGATCCAATAACCAACATGATCAATAAAATGACTGGAATCAGATACCGGCTATTCGCAACCTTTTGACCGAAGCTCATATACGGTTCAGGGTCTGGATTAAAATCTTTGGACATTTTAGACATGATGGCAACGTAGGCCATGAACATCAGAGCTAACACCAACCCAGGGATTACGCCCGCTAGAAACAATTTACGAATAGATTCGTTTATGGTGACACCGTAAACGATCAACGTTAACGAGGGTGGAATCATCAGGCCTAGAGTTGCGGCCCCAGCTAATGTTCCTATCACCATATTTTCAGGGTATTTACGTCGTCTGAGCTCGGGGATAGACATCTTGCCAACAGTTGTCAATGTCGCCGCCGATGAACCTGACACCGCAGCAAACACCGCACATCCGACAATATTTGTGTGAACGAGACCACCGGGTAGTCGTGCCATCCAAGGAGATAGACCTTTGAACATGTCCTCAGACAAACGGGTCCTATAGAGTATTTCCCCCATCCATATAAACAAGGGCAGCGCCGTTAAAGTCCAGGAGGACGACGCACTCCATATGGTGGTGATCATCGCATCCCCTGCGGGTCGCGAAGTGAATAAGGTCATGCCGACGAAGGCCACGCCCAATAACGCAAGACCCACCCATACACCAGAACCTAACAGTAGGAACAAAACGAAAAGGAATAAGCTAATTGCGCCTATTTCTTCCATGTGGGGATCTCCGGACTCTTTGGGAAAATGATACTAACGAAACACTGAGTTAGTGCTGGACGACTTCTGCTTGGATAGCGTGTTTTTTCAAAACAATAAGACGCAGAACATTGTCCCAAAAGCAAATAGCCAGCAACACAGCACCGATACTCATGCCAAGCTGAGGAATCCACAGTGGCGTGGCATCTTGACCTTGGCTGATATCGTGGAATTTATGCGACCAACGTGTCGCCTTAACCGCAAACCAAGCAAGGTACGTCGCTGCAGCTGCACCCAACGTAAAGCACCAGATTTCTAACCAATATCGTTTTTTATCGCCCATTGCATTTAATAAAATGCTAACGCGAATGTGCGCGCCTCTATTGAGGGCATGTGCAAACGCTAAAAATGAAGCAGCTGCCATACAGTAACCGGCATAGTCCGGCGCACCACTAAATACTTGGCCCGTCCAACGCGCCATCATTTGTACAACAATAAGCACAAGAATAGCGATCAGAAACAATGAGGCGAGCACTCCCCCGCCTAGGTACAGTGCATCTAAGAATTTGCAAAACCGTTGATACACTTTCATACGACAACCTTTTCACGCAACGCTGCAATTCGACAAACCGTCAGATACAGCGTTAGACAATCTATGGAATACGCCGACACACACTACTTAGCCTGTGCCGGCGTCATTACATTACTTGGATGCTTCGAAAGCTTCCAAAATAGCTTTACCGTCATCACCTGCAGCTTCAATCCATTCAGCTGTCATGGTGTCACCAATTGCTTTTAATTCAGCGACTAGCGCATCACCAGCAGGCCCTACTTGCATGCCACCGGCAGCCAATCCAGCCATTGTGAAGCCAGTGTATTCTTTCGAACGCCACTCGCCAGCATATTCAGCTACCGCTGCACAGCCTTGAATAACGGCTTTTTTAGCATCGCTGGTATCGTTCCAAACGTCTTTGTTAACCATGACGTAGTTATACGGAAGCCATGCATCCACTTCATAGAAATGCGTTAGGCTTTCCCACACTTTTCGGTCATAACCGGTAGCGCCTGAAGACACCATAGATTCAGCGACACCTGTTGCGAACGCTTGCGAGATTTCTGCAGCTTCAATGCTGACAGGCAGCATGCCTGTTAGCTCTGCTAAACGAGCAGTGGCATTGTTATATGAACGGAACTTGATGCCTTTCATGTCGGCTACGGAGTTGATTTCTTTCTTGAAATACAAACCTTGTGGTGGCCATGCAACGGCGTACAGTAAAACCAAGTTTTGCTCATCTAGCAATTTTTCCATCGTCGGCTTAGCCGCCTGATAGAGCTTTGCAGAATCTTCGAACGAAGTCGCTAGGAAAGGAATTGAATCGAATCCAAAAACGGCATTCTCATTTTGGTGACCTGACATAAGACGCTCACCAATTTGAGCCTGACCTGTTTGAACAGCGCGCTTGATATCACCACCTTTAAATAAGCTACCACTTGGGTGAGTAACGATTTCTAGATCGCCACCTGTACCTGTTGTGACACATTGAGCGAATTGTGCGCCTGTTTCCGAGTGAAAGTTGGTAGCAGAATAAGCCATAGGCATATCCCATTTTTCAGCGTGTGCAGCACCTGCAAGGCAGATTCCAGACATTGCGATACTGGCAATAAGCCCAGACTTCAGATGGAACTTCGACATGATTTAAAATCCTCCAATTGTACGGAACGTAGGTGAGCTAGACATGAGCGATAGGTAGCCATCACCGGCCCCTGCTAACAACAAACACTCATGTTGCCAATGCGCTTTAGTCATCGGACTTGCCCTTTATCCTACCCGTGCTCGCGCAGGAATGGAACTAATTCCCCCTCGTACTAACGCTGTATCAGCTAAATCGATCGGGGCGAAAGGCCTCAAGCCCTACCTCATCGTGCTCACCAGATATAAGACCTGCGATCAAGCGTCCGGTTTTAGCACCACCCGTCAGACCAATATGTTGATGTCCAAACCCTGTGTACACGCCCGTCGATCTGATTTGTCCAATAAACGGCAAGCTATCGGTGGGTGCGGGTCGATGCCCTAACCATTCCACTGTTTCACTATAAGACACGTCAGGGAATGACTCTTTAAACTTACGCATCAGGAAATCTATAGGTGCTTTGGACGGACCTGCTTTCAACCCACCAAATTCAACCACACCGGCACAGCGAAGCCCGTCGGCCATGGGAGTAGCAACAAATTTCCCAGCAGCAATCATGGTTGGGCAACTAACGCTTTGCGACGGGTTCTTAAACATCACGTGGTAGCCACGTTCAGCCTCAAGCGGTACTTTCAGGCCTAGTTTTTCAGCCAAAGGCCCAGACCAAACACCGGTGGCTAGCACGACTGAATCGCATGCAATCGGGCCATCTTCAGTCACAACGGAGTGGACCTTGTCCCCGACAAGCTCGATGTCTTTTACCGAGCTTTGTACGATACGACCACCCAGCGATTCGAACACTTCAGCCAAAGATTTAACATAGCCACCCGGACTGCGTATGTGTCCGTGATGCTTTAGTACTGCCATGCATTTAAAATCAGCGGACAAAGCGGGTTCTTTTTCTCTAACCGCACCACCGTCAATAAGCTCTGGCACAAAGCCATGCTCACGGCGCAGCCCCCATACATAGCTTTCTGATTCGAACTCTTTGCGTGAGCGGTAGGCAAACTGATATTCGGATGGTACCAACCACTGATCAGCCACTGTGTTACCGGCAAGATCCTGATGTTGCTCAACGCTATCACCAGTAATAAAATTAAGACGCTCTGAAATTCTGGCGGTGTCTTTGGCATTGGCAAAAGACAAATACTGATACAGCCAAGGAGCAAGCTTTGGCAGATAAGACCAACGCATAAACAATGGAAAATTAGCATCCATTAGCATTTTGGGCGCTTTAGCTAGCAAGCCAGGCGTGGTGACCGGAACCATGGCACACGAGGCAAGCACACCTGCATTGCCGTGGGATGTTCCTTCACCAGGTGCCAGCTTATCAACTAGCGTGACCCTATGGCCTGCACGACTCAGCCATACCGCAGTTGCCACACCGACAATGCCGGCACCAACAACAACCGTGTGAGATTCTGTACTTTGGCTGTTCATAGTTAGGGTCTTAGACTGAAGGTTATAAGGATCACTGTAACTGCTATGGTAAACGTATGACTAGGCATCAGCAAAGTAAAAACGACGACACTCACCTAGCAAGCGTGGGCATCCTTATGCTAGAGACTCAATTTCCAAGAGTGCTCGGCGATTTAGGCAACGCTGCTAGCTGGGATTTCCCGGTGCGCTTCGCCATGGTTAAAGGTGCATCGGCCAATGTGGCCTTATCGCAGGACAGCGACACACTGCTAGAGCCGTTTATAGTGTCAGCTAAAGAGCTTCTGGCTCAAGGCGTTGACGGCATCACCACCAGCTGCGGCTTTCTATCACTGATGCAAAAGGAACTCAGTGCCGCTATCGATGCGCCAGTAGCAGCATCATCGCTCATGCAAGTGCCTTGGGTTCAAGCGATTTTACCGCCGGGTAAACGTGTGGGCGTGCTAACGGTTCATGCTAGCAACCTGTCAGAAAAACATCTGTTAGCTGCAGGCGCCCCAGCTGACACCCCCGTAGCAGGTACTGAAAACGGCAATGAATTTACCCGCGTCATTCTCGGTGATGAACCCACCATGGACCTTGAGAAATGCCGCACCGATAATGTGCAAGCAGCTCGAGAACTCATCGCCAACCATGACAACATTGGGGCAATTGTTTTGGAATGTACCAATATGGTGCCCTACGCAGCCGACATACAAGCATTGACAGGCTTACCGGTTTTTTCGATACACACTTTTATTAACTGGTTTCAGGCGGGATTGGTGGCGAAACGATTTAGTTCTTAGAGATGGGTTTTGCATCTCTAGGCAAACGTTTTGAGTCACACAATAAAAAACGGCCAACATGTAGTTGGCCGTTTTTTTTACTCACAATAGTAAGGCTAAGCAACTGCGCTTAGCCTTGCATTTATGCAGATCTTACTTCAGGAATGACGTATCGATAGCTACTGAGTAATCTTCAAGAGCTGGATTCTCTGGAGTAGCAAATGCATTACCTACAACTGCGATAGCTGCGCTAGCTAGGCCATTTTCGTTGAAGTATTTTTCTAGCTGTTCTGCAGCAGATGGGAAAGACATTGTAGCCATTTGACCACGTGCATCTTCAACACTCATACCTGCGTCTTTAGCAACTACAACCATTTCGTCTTCGCTGTCGCTGAAGTTGTTGTTTGCTGCATTTGTAACGTCAAGGAAAGTCTTAACCAAATCAGGGTTTTCTTGCATGAACTTTTCAGTTACAGAGACAACGTCAAAGCTGATGATTCCAGCAGCTTCTTTTTGCTCGCCCGTCATGAGTACTTCACCTGACTCGTACATCTTAGCCATTGCGTTTCCACCGAAACCACAAGCCATTGCTACTGAACCGTCAGCCAATGAAACAGCCGCATCAGCAGGAACTTGATCGATAACAGTGATTTCAGATACGTCAACGTCTAGTGCACGCATCATCATACGGAAGCTGTAGTCAGCCATCGTTGCCAAAGGTACTGCAACTGCCTTACCTTCTAGCTCAGAAGCATTGCTGCTGTCGATGCCTTCGCCAGTGCGAACAACACAATCGTTTGCTGGGTACTGAACAGCAATAGCAACCAATTTAATTGGCGCGTTTGCGTTTACCGCATTGATGAAAGGAGCCAGGCCTTGGCTGTAAGAAATATCGATGTCGCCAGCAAGCATAGCTTCGGTCATCTGTGTACCAGCATCGAAGTTAGTCCAGTTGACAGGAACGCCCATTTCGTCGTCATAAGTCTTAAGTACTTTAGCGACCTGATTAGGTGTTGCCCACTCAAGGAAGAAAGCTACATTTACTTCGTCAGCCGCTTGAGCAGTGGTGCCAGCTACAGTTAACGCGGCGGCTGTCAAAGCGTGTACTACGGTTTTACGCAAGTTCATTTCAACTCCAAGTCGTTGTGTTATGAGTGCCTTGGTGTCAAGGCAACCCGAGAAGTATCTCCACATATTGAACAAAAATCAATGAACCGTGTGCATAGCGTGAACCTTGTTGGACAAATTGAGCTCAACTGGAAATGCAGGGTCCTCAAATATGGAGATAATATCGAGTGGCTAGCATTCAAAATGTCGCTACAAAAACATCTATCACATTGTTTTATATGATATTTATTACTTATATTGACTGCATTTTACTGCATATATTATCTGACCCCATTGCTTTGCTGCAAGTGGCTATAGACAGCAACTACAGATAGTTTTTTCAACATTTTCATGTCAAACATCAGCGTTCGAACACAGGATCGCGCTTTTCTGAAAAAGCCAACATGCCCTCTTTCTGGTCGGCCGTACCGAACAATGAGTAAAAATATCGTCTCTCCAACATCAATCCTTGCTGCAAGCTCGTCTCGCCCGCTGCCTGAACCGACTCTCTGACCAGCTGGACAGCCGTAGAAGAGTAACCTGCAATTTTCTCAGCCGTACGTTGCGCTTCTTCTAATAAGGACTCTGCATCAATCACCCTTGCCACTAAGCCCGAGCTTTCTGCCTCGGCCGCCTTCATAAGACGACCGGTTAAACACAAGTCCATAGCTTTGGACTTTCCGATAAGCCTTGTTAGACGCTGTGTGCCACCCAAGCCCGGCAAGGTCCCTATTCGTATTTCAGGCTGACCAAATTGCGCGGTGTCGGCCGCATAAATAATGTCGCACATCATCGCCACTTCACACCCGCCACCTAATGCATATCCGGCAACCGCCGCGATAGTGGGTTTGGAGCATTCAGCGATGCAATTCCAATCGTTCAGAAAATTAGCGTCCAACGCATCTAGATACTGCACATCCAGCATCTCTTTTATATCGGCACCTGCCGCAAACGCTTTTGAAGAGCCGGTGAGCACAATCACTCTAACGTCGGCATCTGCTTGCCACGCGTTGACGACCGTGTAGACCTCTTCCATCATTTTTCGGTTCAGTGCATTCATAGCTTCCGGCCTATTGAATGTCACTGTTCCCACACCGTTGAGAACATTGATACTGATAGTTTCGTAGGACATGGCTATAACTCTTTGTCGATTCTGCTTAGGCTATCCTTGCAGGCAGACACAAAACCGTCAAGCACACCCTACAAAGCCACCTCTGCGGTACAGTAACGAATGACTGAAAAACCCTGCATATTTCATATCGCAAACTCCACTGATGTCGATGCTCTGCGCGAAAACGGTGAGTACCGGTGCGAATCCTTAACCACTGAAGGCTTCATTCATTGTTGCGACAAACATCAACTAACAGGCGTTGTGGCGCGTTACTACACCGATATAGATGATGTCTTTTTACTATTACTCGATGTGGACAAGCTAGACGCTGCCCTAATACACGAGAACACGACTGGTGGAAGCGAGTTATTCCCGCACCTGTACGGCTCTATCAACACCGAAGCCGTACTCGACATCGTACCGTTTGGCATTCACTCAACAGAAAGGCAAGGGTTAAGCTTATGAGCAGTATCGTTGTCGAACGTGTGGGCTCAGTCGGATACTTAACCTTATCCCAACCAGCCTCCTTAAATGCACTCACCCAAGTCATGGTAGATGCCTTGAGAGAAGGCTTACAGCAGCACGAAAATAATTCTGACGTACACGTTGTTGTGCTTCGTTCAGCCTCTGAGCGGGCGTTTTGTGCCGGTGGTGATATGAAGCAAATCCGCCAACTCGCACTGGATGGAAACACTCAGGCTATCGAACATTTCTTTACACAGGAATACGCTCTAAACTTGGCCATTGCCACGAGTGAAAAGCCGTATGTAAGCTTGATAGACGGTGTCGCCATGGGCGGTGGTCTTGGGCTTTCGGTTCACGGTAAATTTCGCATAGCCACAGAGCGTGCCCTCATGGCAATGCCAGAATCACGTATTGGATTTTTCCCTGACGTTGGTGGCAGCTACTTTTTACAACACCTACCACTAAACTGCGGCACCTGGCTTGCCCTCACCGCTACCGCTGTACGCGCTCAACAGACCGTTAGTACAGGTTTAGCAACGCACTTTGTCAGCCATGACGAGCTTCCAGCACTCGTGCAACAATTAGAGAACATAAACCTTAGTACAACACAGAACGCCACCGAGACAGCCTTTACGCTAGTTCAACAATTATTAGATAAGGCAAACACGTTTGCTACCGATGCACAATTCACAAGCCTACTAGAGCAACGTGCTCAATGGTTTGAAGGCTATGATGTTGAGGCGATAAAAAACCAACTGCAAGCGGCACAAAATAATGAAGATGCCGTCGCTTTACTGGCTAAGATTAATAGTGGTTCGCCACATTCTTACGCCATCACTTTATCGCTATTTAAGCGTACGCACGGTTTGAGTTTGCAGCAATGCCTAGACGAGGAATTAACGTTAGCTAAAGAGGCGTGTACTCATCCTGATTTAGCCGAGGGCGTTCGCGCTGTCCTCGTTGACAAGGACCATAAACCTCAATGGCGCTAAGTGTTGGCGCCATTGAGTAGTCGTCGTTCTACAATAAGGCTTCGTCGAGTTCGATAGTCGTTTGTGCACTATCGACAATGATGGTCAGAGAAGACTCCACCAACGGCAACATTCTTTCTGCGTAATAGCGAGCCAAAATAATTTTTGCCCCCAAGTACTCGGCATCAGAGTCACCTGCGTCCAGCAATGCCTTGGCAGCCAACGCAGATCTTGCCATCATCCAACCACCGGCAAGTCGTCCCAGCATCATCAAGAATTCTACTGACGACGCTGCTGGCAACGTGGCATCGTTTTGCCCTAGCATCCACTCAGTGGCGGTCTCTGCAGAGGCAATAGCAGGCTCTAGACGCTTACTGATTGCCTGAAACGCTATGGCGTCATGCTGCTTGAGTTCTTCCAAGGTGGCGCGCATATCTGATAGCAACTCACCCATGCCCTTTCCACCGTCTCGGGATGTTTTACGCCCGATTAAATCATTGGCTTGTATTGCGGTGGTTCCTTCGTAGATAGGCGCAATGCGCGAATCACGCAGGAACTGTGCAGCGCCGGTTTCTTCTATGAAGCCCATACCCCCATGCACTTGCACACCTAAGGAGCAAAGCTCAACACCCATTTCTGTCGACCAACCTTTGACCAGTGGTGTTAGCAACTCGCCTCGACGCTGCATTTTGGCTTGTGTGTCGGCATCAGGATGGCGACGAGCTTGATCAAACGCTGCGGCACATTCAAGACCCAAACCCCGCATGGCCTCAATAGTTGAGCGCATGGTCATTAGAATTCTTCTGACATCAGGGTGGTTAATAATGCCTTGATCGTCTTCGTTCTTACCCAGTAATGTTTTGCCTTGCTTACGATCTCGCGCATAACTCACCGCTTGTTGGTAGGCGCGTTCAGCGATGCCATACCCTTCAACGCCAACGGCATGCCGAGCCTGATTCATCATGGTAAACATATACGCTAAGCCATGATTTTCCTTACCCACCACATACCCGATAGCGCCGCCCTTGTCGCCATAGGACATGACACAGGTAGGGCTGGCGTGAATGCCTAGCTTATGTTCAATTGACACGCAATTAACATCGTTAAGCTCACCCGGTGTGCCATCGTCATTTAGCAAGAACTTGGGCACGATAAACAACGAAATACCTTTCACACCCTCAGGTGCATCAGGTAGGCGTGCAAGCACAAGATGAACAATGTTCTCAGTCAGATCATGTTCACCGTAAGTGATGTATATCTTTTGTCCTTTAATAAGATAGTGATCGCCTGATGGTTCAGCACGGGTTCTTACCGCTGCCAAATCGGAGCCTGCTTGCGGCTCTGTCAGGTTCATGGTGCCAGACCACACCCCTTCTACCATCTTGGGTAAATAAAGCTGCTTAAGCTCATCAGAGGCGTGGTGGGCAATAGCGTCGACCGCGCCTTGCGTCAGCAATGGGCACAATCCAAACGACATGTTGGCGCTATGCCACATTTCCTGCACAGCAGCTGACACACACATGGGTAACCCTTGACCACCAAACTCAGGTGGAAAAGACAGACTGCCCCAACCATTTTCAACAAACTGTTTATACGCGTCTTGCCACCCGTCAGGTGTCGTGACGACGCCATCGTTCCATTGACTACCTTGTTGATCACCGGACCAATTTAAAGGTGCCAACACGTCGCCTGTAAATTTCGCAGACTCCTCTAAAATCGCCTCTACCAAGTCTGGTGAGGCATCTTCAAAGCCGGGTAGCTTGGCCACTTCAGCAAGGCCGACAACGTTATTTAGAACGAAGGAAATATCTTTTACAGGGGCGGTATATGTCATTGTTTATTCCTACTTGCGAGATTTGAATTGCTCATTCCATTGGCTGAATGCAGTGCTAAGTTCGCCTGCGGCTTTTTCTGCCAATTCCTGCATATTTGAAGCGGATGCCTGAAACTCTTCAGCAAGTTTTGAACCCCTCACCTCCCAGAATTCTTTGGCCTCCAACTTGGCCAAATGCTGTTTCAGCTCCACTTCATCCATTACTTTGCGCGACTCTTCAGCAGATCGAGCCAGCACATCGTCTAGGACCACTTTCGAGGCTTCTAGTTTGTCTTTGGCTTCCATTACGCCAAGGTGAGCCTGCAACTGCGCTTCTTCGGCTTTGCTACCCGCCTGATCAGCGACGTTTGTCAGCACCGAACTCAGGTGCTCAAGCACGCTTTTTGTGGTTCGCTTAATTTGCTCAGTATCATCGGGAAGATCGTCGATAAATTCTTCGACCCTGCCCTGCATGCTTTTAAGCTCTTTTAGGGACTCGTCGATAGCCTCACGAATTCTGGTGTCCATCTGCTTTGTCCATCTAGAATGTCTGAAAATGAGTATAAACGGTTCTTAAAACGAAAACGGGCCCTGACTCAACGACAGGACCCGCTTGAAACCACCCGAATCGCCTGCTGAGTCAGTATTCCAACTCAGCAACCCGATAAGTAGATTTAGCCGTCCAGCGCCTTAGATAGCTCAGGCAATGCATCAAAAAGATCTGCAACCAGACCATAATCTGCAACTTGGAAAATTGGCGCTTCTTCGTCCTTGTTAATGGCAACGATGACTTTGCTGTCTTTCATTCCAGCCAAATGCTGAATCGCACCTGATATGCCTACGGCAATGTATAGATCAGGGGCAACCACTTTACCGGTCTGACCTACCTGATACTCGTTAGGAACAAAGCCTGCGTCAACGGCTGCACGAGACGCCCCAACAGCTGCATTGAGCTTTAACGCGATTTCATCGAGCATGGAGAAGTTTTCACCATTTTGCATGCCACGACCACCCGATACGACGATTCCGGCACTGGTTAGTTCTGGTCGGTCAGATTGCGAAAGCTCTTGACCAACAAACGATACCAACGGGTTGGCATCAGCGGCATCGATAGTCTCGACTGATGCGCTTCCGCCCTCAGTGGCTGCAGGTTCAAACGATGTCGTACGTACACCCACCACTTTTACAGAATCAGAGCTTTGCACGGTAGCCAAAGCGTTACCCGCATAGATTGGACGCACAAATGTATCGGCGCTCTTAACTTCGATGATGTCAGAGATACCAGAAACATCCAGTAATGCAGCCACTCTTGGCATAACGTTTTTGCCAGCAGCTGTAGCTGCAAACAAAATATGGCTGTAGCCTTCAGCATGCTTTAGCACAACAGCAGATAGGTTCTCTGCGAGTTCGTTAGCGTAAGCGGCATCGTCAGCGACTAACACTTTTGCTACGCCCACAATTTGTGCAGCCTTTTGAGCAACCGCTGCAACATCGCTACCGGCAACTAGCAAGTCAACATCGCCACCAATGGCAACTGCCGCTGTGACGACACTTAACGTAGCGGGACGCAGTTCACCAGCTTCGTGTTCAGCAAGAATTAAAGTACTCATATATTTATCCTCTAAAGCCTGAGTCAGATGACTTTTGCTTCGTTACGTAGCTTTTCAACAAGCTCCGCAACACTGTTTACGATAACGCCAGCAGAACGCTTAGGCGGCTCATTGACTTCAACCACTTTAAGCCCGCTTGACACATCGACACCTGTATCAGCAACCGGTGTTATCTCAAGCGGCTTTTTCTTCGCTTTCATGATGTTCGGTAACTTGGCATAACGCGGCTCGTTGAGACGCAAGTCAGTTGTGATGATGGTGGGCATTTGAACCTTGATAGATTCTAGGCCCGCATCGACTTCGCGAGTCACCTTAAGGTGATCGCCGTCGAACTCAACCTTGGACGCAAACGTTGCCTGAGACATGCCTGTCAACGCCGATAACATTTGACCTGTCTGGTTGGCGTCATCGTCAATGGCTTGCTTGCCCAAAATAACGAGACCTGGTTGCTCTTGTTCGACCACATGCTTGAACAATTTAGCAATTGCCAACGGCTCTAGTAGCTCGTCTGTTTCGATCAAAATGCCACGATCGGCGCCCATTGCTAACGCAGTACGGATAGTTTCTTGGCTCTGTGAGGGGCCAATAGAGACCGCGATGACTTCTTCTGCATGACCCGCTTCTTTGATGCGCAGAGCCTCTTCGACAGCGATTTCGTCGAACGGGTTCATGGACATCTTGACGTTAGCCAATTCAATGCCGGATTTGTCAGCTTTTACACGAGCTTTGACGTTGTAATCAAGCACTCGCTTGACACCTACGATAATTTTCATGGGACCTTGCCTTTTGGGTAATTCCAGGGTGACTAATGGGCGCAATTCTACCTTCTTACGAGAGCTTTAAGCGCCTGGGTTTAGTTAGAAATGGCGCTGTTGCCGCGAACCTAGTCGCATTGCGTTCAAAAAATGAGTATTTGGAGTAAATTCCCCCCCAAAACCGCTATTACACACCGATATCCTCGTTCCATAGTGAGGGTTCTTCGGCAATAAAGTCTTTCATCATGGCGATGCATTCAGCGTCGTCGAGAACCTCGACCGTCACGCCTCTGCTACGCACGTACTCTTCGGGTCCTTGAAAAGTCTTGTTTTCCCCGACAACCACATGGGGGATACCGTAAAGCAGCACCGCACCACTACACATGTCGCACGGAGACAGTGTTGAGTAGAGGACTGCGCGCTGATAGGTGCTCGCTGGCAATCGCCCTGTTTCTTCCAAGCAATCCATCTCTGCGTGTCGAATAGAGCTGCCTTGCTGGACCCGCTGATTGTGGCCTCGCCCGATGATTTCGCCGTCAACGACCAATACCGAACCAATTGGAATACCACCCGCCGCTCGGCCCTTTTGGGCTTCTTCGACTGCAGCTCTCATAAACTTAGCGTGATCCACGTCTTGTCATCTCCAAACCGATTGGTCAACAGTGTACCAAGCGGTTTTCAGTCTAGTTGAACCCGCCCATAGATTTTCACACTGACCCGACTGGTTCCTGCCTCAATTGATGGTTCTGCAACCATGGCGGAACTGCGCATCATTTCAATACCCCGAGGCGCACTGTCGTACATTGGGCTGGCAGGCTGATCGCTTTGGATATTGACGTCCATCACTTTGTATCCAGTCGCTCCCATATTTCGTTGAATCAAAGCCGCCCGGTTTTTAAAGGAACTCAACGCCTCGATGATCAGCTTATCGGCAGCCGCGGCTCGAGTTTCAGGTTTTGCCGCTAACTGTATGCCTTTAACTTGCAAACGCTCCTGCAGCTTCTGAATTGCTTTCCCGGCGGCTTCAAAGTCATCGGTTTCAATCTGAATGCTCTGATTGGCTCGCCAACCGATAAGCTTTCTATTTTTGCTCGTGTCATATCGTGGGTACGTTTGGTAGTCCCGCGTTTTTGTTTTCAGCGCGCCGTAAGGCCGAAGCGCATTAATTGCCCAGCTCATGGACGAATTAATCTTGCTGGCTAGCACCGCCGCATCTTTATCTTCAGCTTCCACCGTAAGCGTTGCAATCATCAAATCGTTGTCTACTTCGACAGAGGCTTCACTGTGCAACGAGTACACATTGTAAATTGATTGCGGCTCATCCACTTGAGCATAACTTTGAGATCCCCAACCTAGGCTTGCAATAACAAGCCCTGCGGCCAACACCTTAGCTGCGTGGATTTTTGTCATGATTATTTCTCCAACACTGCAGACACACCCATGCCGCCCGCTGTACACACTGAAATAAGCCCTTTTCCAGATCCATTCTGATCAAGTTGCTTTGCCAAGGTTCCCAGCACTCGGGCTCCCGTAGCGGCAAACGGATGCCCAACGGCCAGACTAGAACCCACCTTGTTCATACGGGTACGATCAATACTACCCATGGCCTGATCGCGGCCCAGTTCATCGCGGCAGTAGTCTTCGTCTTCCCACGCTTTTAATGTGCACAGAACCTGTGCAGCAAACGCTTCGTGAATTTCGTATAAATCAAAATCTTGTAAGTTCATTTGCGCTTTCTTAAGCATGTCGCTAACCGCCACTGTTGGCGCCATAAGCAATCCAGCCCCTTGAACAAAATCAACGGCAGCTGTAGCTGAGTGAGTCAAGTAAGCCTGAATCGGTAGACCCCGTTCACGGGCCCACTCTTCACTGCACAACAAGATACCCGCAGCGCCGTCTGTCAATGGTGTGCTGTTGCCAGCCGTTAAGGTGCCCGACTCCGTCCTGTCATAGGCGGTACGAAGCTTAGCCAACGATTCCATACTTGAATCAGAACGAACATTATTGTCACGTAGCACGCCTTCACACGGCAGCAACAAATCATCATAAAAGCCTGCGTTATAAGCCGCAGTTGCATTCATGTGCGAAGCTAACGCAAGCTCGTCTTGGGCTTCACGAGAGATGCCCCACGTCTTAGCCATTAGCTCACAGTGCTGCCCCATGCTCATAAGGGTTCGAGGCTCGTTGACCGAAGGCGGCACAGGCGCTAGCTCTCTAGGCTTAAATCCTTTGAATACTGCAAGCTTGGATTTTAAATCTCGGGCACGCCCTAAAGAGACGAGGCGCTGTGCAAATTTTTGAGAGAATACGATAGGCACATCACTCACCGTATCTGTACCTGCAGCAATGGCAGAATCTATTTGCCCACAAGCAATTTTCGCTGCAGCGACTAATGCAGCCTGCAAAGATGTTCCACACGCTTGCTGCAATGTGAGACCCGGCGTTGTTGGTGCAAGCTGTGTGCTTAAGACAGCTTCTCGAGCTAGGTTCCAATCGCGTGAATGCGCTATGACAGCACCGGCGTTGACTTCACCAATATGCTCACCTTTTAGTGAGTATCGATCAACTAAACCGTTGAGCACAGTGGACAGCATTTTTCTGTTGGACAGAGAACCATACGCTGTGTTGGAACGGCAAAATGGTGTGCGTAAACCACCAACAATAACGACAGGCTTGAGTGTTTGAGCCATCAGATTTGTTCTCCTTGATCCTTCAGGTACTGCATAGGGCCACCTCTGAAAGGTGCGAAGCCCGTTCCAAAAATAATGCCTGCATCCAGAAGGTCATCATCTTCAACGATGCCTTCGGCAGACGCTGCCATACACTCTGCTAAAAAGGGTTTCATTAACCGTTCCGCCATTTGATCGCCGTAGGGGCTATTCATATCGATAGTGCGCCTATCCGGGCGACCTTTAGTCCAAACATAAAAGCCTCGACCGGTTTTCTTGCCTAGCGTTTTATCATCTAGCTTTTGTTGCAACAAATTACGTTGCGCTTCGACATCACCCGTAGCCAACGTCTGGGCAACTTTCATACACACGTCTAGGCCAACGACATCTGCTAATTCGATGGGGCCCATGGGCATACCGAAACGAATAGCCGCGGCATCAATAGTGTCTTTTTCTATGCCTTCAAGCATAAGCGTAAAGGCTTCCATGAGATACGGAGCCAAAACGCGATTAACCAAAAACCCGGGAGCGCTCTTGGTAGGCAGTGGAAAACGATTAATTTGTGATGCGAACGAACACCCTTTCGTCACCATAGCGTCATCCGTACCCTGTCCATGCACCACTTCAACAAGCGGCATTTTTGCGACCGGGTTGAAAAAATGCAAACCAATCAATCTGGATGGTTGAGACAAATCACGTGCTAGCTCCTCAAGAGGTAACGCAGACGTATTGGTTGCTAGCACGGCATGATCAGCCATTCGAGGCTCTATCGCTGCATACAAAGCACGTTTCGCAGCGGCGTCTTCATAGATTGCTTCGATAATAACGTCAGCCAATGGAACACCATCACCTGCAACGTCCGCGATGAGGCGACTTTGCGCCGCAAGTATCGCGGGCTTTTTCTTTAAGCGTTTTTTGAACAGTGCCTTAGCTCGTTTCAACGCAGGCTCAATATACGTAAGCTCTCGATCCTGCAGCGTTACTTCCATACCTTGCATAACGCACCAGGCTGCTATATCGCCGCCCATAACGCCGGCCCCAATAACATGCACACGACGTACTTTAAAATCTGTCGACTTACCGAGCGCTTTCATGCGCTCGGTGAGGAAAAAGATACGACGTAAATTTTTTGCGGTAGGCCCGACCATAAGCTCGCCAACCTCTTTGGCCTCACCATCGAACATGCGCCGTCGATTGTCACGGTGCTTGCTCCACAGATCAATCATTTTGAACGGCGCGGGGTAATGCTCAGGATTCGCTTTCTCAGCGGTTTTACGCCGTAGTACAGCCGCCAGCGCAGGACGGAACGGTAAACGATTACTCAAATTAGCAGTGATAGATAGTCCGCGTTTACGCCGCTTTTGCAAAATAGCCCGCCGAGCGCTCCAGCGTAGGGAACTGAACTCATCGACCAATTCATCGAATACACCCATACCCCTTGCAGCGCCTGCTCGGAGCATGCGACCGGTTAGCATGAGTTGCATGCCGGCGAACCCACCGACTCTTTCAGTTAAGCGTGTTGTGCCCCCCAAGCCTGGGAAAATGCCTAATTTAACTTCAGGTAGGCCGACTCTCGTTTCAGGTACATTCAGCGCAACAATGTAGTCGCAGCACAGTGCAAGCTCAAGACCACCACCCAGACAAAAACCATGAACCGAGGCCACTTTGTGACAACCTAAATTTTCAAGGCGAGCAAATACCGCATGCCCTTGTTTAATCATGTCAGTGACATCTTGGGCCACATCGAAGTTATCAAACTCTCGAATATCCGCACCTAAAATAAAGCTACCTTCTTTAGCGGAGGAGATGACAAGTCCGGTAGGCAGTTTAGCTTCCAGTTCGGAAACGACATCACCCAACTCGCGGATTACCGCTTCTGATAAGGAGTTAGTTGTCTCCCCTTTCCTATCCAACGCCAGCCATACGATATTGTCGGCATCGCGCTGTAGCTGCCAGTGATCGTACTGAGCAAATTCTGTCGTCATGAGTTTTTCTCGTCCTGTCGGAGACCGACCAACTGTAGTGTCAAAATGTCAAACTGGTAGAGACATAGGGTGTCAGCTTGCTGCGTTTGGAATCCCATGCAATATCAATCCGTAAATCGGTGCTAGTGAGCTGCTCAAGCTTCCAGCGTAAACCAACTCCGCCTCTACCCACTTGCTTTAGTAGGTTGACATCATCTTTTAGATAGACGTTCCCGACATCGGCAAATGCAACCCAACGCCACGCAGGGTATGCGAAAAAGCCAGATAGATACTCAGCATTTGCCACCATGAGAATGTCCCCAGTAGCTGTGCCCGTTCGCAGTCCACGAATGAGTTCTCCTCCCCCTACACCGTAATTGCGTTGACCAAATGGTGCCATGGAGCTCAGACCTAGCCTGAATTGTACATTCAGATTCGTTTGCGGCCTTTGCAAAGGTATATACAATCGTGAAAATGCATCCAATTGCGCATAGCTGAAGTCACCACCCAAGGCGGTATCTGCAACTCTAAGTGTAACGCCATACTGAAACCCTCGCCGGCTAAACGCCGAACGGTGTACCCGCTGCACTTCAAATCCAGTCAGTAATGTGACGTTTAGTCCGTCACTAAATGGGCCTGTCGTGCCCGATCGAAGCTCGTAATCACGGCGCTCGATGCCGGCACCTGCAAAATAACTCAAGCCCTGCACGCCTTCAGATTCGTTGGCCCAGCGTGCAACCCGGAACTCGGCACGCTGTCGCTCCTGAAGCGCCTCGCCGTACACTTGGCCATCTTGCGCTAATTCTGTGTTGTTGCGTATACGTTTCATACTCACGCCCAAACCAAATCGACTACCGAAGAATCGGGGCACAACGTAGTCCAGAGAATGCACGTAGCCAGTTCTGCCTTGTCCGTTGTCCTCTTGTCGTTTTTCATAGGTGAGTTTTAACTGATGCAGCCGCCCCAGGAAATTGTCCCAACGCAGCTGAGCGCCAAATCGAAGCTCTCCGTCAGAGGTTCGACTAAATCGCGGAATCGGTAGGAAATATATTTTTTCATCAACGAAATACACCAGCTCGAGATGATCCTCATCAAGGTGCAACTCTGCCCTAACCGATTTAAATAGACCTAAATCTAGATTGTTTTGGATGCCGTCTATAACGTCATCTAACGAGCATGGCTGACCGACTTTTTGCAAAAGCTCTCGGCTCATCACCTCATACTGGGTTACTTTGTTTCCGACAAATCGAATGCTGTCGACCGTCCGATTACACCATTGCTCTCCGGGTATCGCATCGGCAGCCAACACGTCAATGGAGGATACAAGTAACAGTAAAAAAGCAATTATCAAACGTTGAACATAGGCACACAGACGCTGGCCGGGAGAGTCAGTAGTTTGTCTCCAAGTTTGGGTTGGCGTCAGCTTGTGGGCGGTACGTATTGTCACAGCACTATGCAGAGCAAGCCGTGTATGGCTCTCGTGCACCAGTACTCTCAAGGATCGTGCCTAGCCTTTCGGCTCTTTTACGTGCATTTTTAAGCGGTTAAAGTGTCGGTAACCCAGTACCAGAGGTAACCTGCCCAGATGCTTGGTTAGCTGCTGAATCTTTCTCGCTGATTTCAACAGCCGCCTTCAATTGTTCGGGCAATGCACGCAAGCGCAACAACAATTGTTCAGCTGATTCAGGACTACTTCGCCCACTGTAGAGAGCTGCATCCAATGCTTTAACAGACTCCTTAGCCGGGCTCTCATGTAACTGCTTCACCAAGGCGTTTAAACTCAATGGAGTGTCATCGGGCCACTGCCGGCTTGACCATTCAATAAGCGCTGATCGAATCGTTTCCAGATCACCATTTTTGCAACTGGCAGCGACCCCACCCAGAGGTTGCATGCTCGCAAGCGAAGCGGTCGCTGTATTTCTAATAGCGCCCAAGGATCGACGCATTTTTCCTCGACCTTCTGAATTCAACCTAGCAGTCGATTTTGACCACCAGTAATAAAGCGCACTAAGCACCCATAAGAGCAAGACTAACAATGCAACACTGCGCCACCATGAAAGCTCTGATTTGATCTCACCAAGCTCACGCACTAACGCAGGACTTAGGGTGGCAGAAGGCGTCAGCTGATCTGTTTGAGCTTGCTCGCCTGTCACCGACACAGCAGGTTCTATGCGCGTGAGTTGCTCAGCATCTGATGGACCAGCCGGATCGACAGGTTGCGGTCGAACAACGGAGGGTGCTGCCGTCACCTGGATAGTTTCAGCGGGCAAAACAGCCGTTTCGACGCTGCCACTCCGGGTGTTGAACCACTCCACAGCGACTGGGGGTAATTCGATAACACCTTCCCGCTGCGGAATGATTACCCATTTAAGCGTTAGCTCAGAGAGCACACCCTGCGCGTTTGCGCCTAATTTACGAATAGGTTGTTCTGCATAAACGCTCGCCCCTTCTACCGCCGGTATATTGATATCGGGAAGTTGCGTATCAGCAGCGCCGCTAGCTCTTAGCGTAATCGTTCTTGTTAACGGTTGATCAACGGACGCCTCTGCTTTGTTTCCAATCCATTGACTGTCTAGCTGCACAGCCTGTGCTGGCAACCACCAAGCCGAACCTGACGCAGGTCGCGGCTTTACATTCAATGTAATGTTGTCAGTCCGCCGGGTGAGTTTTCTCGTTGGCGAGAAGAAAGTTCGAACCTGTGTTGAGTCGGCATGCACTGAGACACTTAAGGTTATCGGCTCCAGATTAATTGCTCCACTTTTTTGTGGGAACAGCGCAAATTGTCTGGTCGTCACACTGTATTGACGTCCTTCACGGGTCTCTGTACTTCGAGTATCTTCGCCCAATCGTTCAACAACTAAGCCGTCGCCTTCTGGAACATCCAGCCCCCCATCAATGATGTCGATAGCTTGAAATACTTTCAGGGTCATCAACACCTGTGATTGTACCCATGGCGTTGTTGTGTCAACCACGGCCTCAACAAAGATATCGCGCTGGGCTCCGGTGGGTAAATCATTAACCGTTAATGTGTGAGATTGGCTACGTACGTTGCCAACACGAATCGGAGGTACCGTAAAAATGCCGATATCTTTAGGTAACAGTTGAACCGCCCATTTCACAGTGCTGGTAGTTTGCAGCCGACCCGATGCGTTTAAAACACTATTGACTTCTCGAGAGCTTGAGCGCCCCACGACTTCAAAGTCTTTATCTAGCGAAGAAATATCAAGCTCCGCATCCATCCCGATAGCAACGATCTCCAAGGTAACGGACTCATCACGTGTAATGGTAGTTGCACTCAGTTTGCTATTCACCGTACCGTCTTGAGCAACCGCATGCGTGATCGATGTCAGTGACACCAACACAAGTAAGCACTGCAGTATGTAAATCATTGAAGGTCGGGCTCGTAAATTAACAACACTACCAAGGCTCAACGGCATCTCGCACCTCCGGGTATTCACTTCGGTGACTCTGCTCGAGTTTACGGCGCAATAATCCTCTGGGATCATCAGGTATTCGCCTCAATAGTTGTTCAGTGGCTTGTTCGGATTCGCTGAGAGGTTGATCCGATTCTACGGCCTGCACTCCCTCGCCTTCGGTGCTCTCTTGCTCACCTTGTTGCGCCTCTGCTTCTAGTGCATCAGCGGCGTCTTGTGCGTCTTGTTGCTCTTGTTCTTCAGACGCACTATCAGACTCACTGTCTTGATCCTCACCTTCTGATGAAGAATCACCGGGCTCGTCACTATTGTCAGCATTCTCAGAATCTGATGACTCTGAGGAATCACCCGACGATTCAGAGCCTTCAGACTGCTCGGAGTCGGATGAGTTTTGCTCATCGGAATCGCCTTGTTCACCGTCCTGGGAATCTTGGTTTTCTTGTTGCTGCTGCTCGAGCTCTAAAAGCTGTTGAGCGATATTACGATTGTGCGACGCATCTGCATGATCGGGAGCAGACTTAAGTAGCTCGTCCAGACCTTCGAGTGCTGCTTCATACTGACCCGCCATAATTTCACTCAACGCCTGGTTGTACAGCGCAGTATTAGCGACAGCTGATTGCCCCGCGTCAGACAATGCCTGCCTATTGTTGGCAAATGTTTGGGCTGCACCTTCAAAATCCCCTGTTCCAAATTGTCCAATACCCTCCCAATTTGCATCAGGCGCATTATCTAACAAAGACTCAGGATTACCCGACTCATACAACTTTAAAGCCTGCTGCGCTGGCGTACTCCACCAATCATTCCAATCACTTAACACCGACGCTGGGTAACAGATCAAAACCAAAAAACTCACATGCAGAAGTTTCATGAGGCAATTCCTCGACGAAAGGATCCAATGAGTCCGATGAGTAACAACCAAACACCCCAAGGCGCATACTCAATCCAATAGATTTGTTGACCTGCCGATTCAACATCGATTGTTTGCACAGCAATGGCTTCTCGAACGGTGTTCAAGCTATCTAAGTCATCTGAGTTGGCGCTCATTTGAACGGCCACCCCATTACCTGATGTTGCCAATGTTCTGAGTGCAGACATGTCTAGCCTAGGCACAACTATCGCGCCGTTACTCTGTTGTAAAAACTGCCCTGTCTCATCTCGTAACGGCGAGCCAGCTGCAGTGCCAATACCCAGAACTGATACTCGATGTCCCTGCATTTGTGCAGTGGCAGCGGCGGCCCTATCGCTATCACTGACCGAATCATCCGTGATAAGAATGATGTGGCCGTGGGGTACACCTGCTTGTACCAACAATGTAACAGCTCGTTCAATGGCTAAATCTATACGACTGCCCTGCACCGGAATCACATCGGGGTCGAGCGACGGAACAAACGCTGCAATAGTTTTCGCATCATCGGTTAAGGGGCTAATAATATACGGACGTTCAGCAAAGGCGATAAGCCCGGTTTGTCGACCCTCACTCCGATCTAACAGATCAAGCAACTTGAAACGTGCACGAGTCAACCTATTTGGGGCAACGTCGTCGGCATGCATAGATCGTGATAAATCAAACACAATGACTTCAGATTGCTGCGCCTCAAACACAGGTACTTCCTGCTGCTTCCAGACTGGCCCTGCAAGCAACAGTAAACAAAACGCCCATGCGACGAACAACAACCAGGGTGCAAACTGCCGCACTCCTTGCGCTTCTTCAATGACATAGGGCTGTAACGCGGGATCAACCATACTCTCCCAATCGCTATGCGATTGAGCTTGCCTTAGCCACAACAAAGCAATGCCCAGCAAGGGTAGAAACCCCCAAAGCCACGCAGGCCGCAACCACGACAAACCCAGTTCCATCACGCGCTTATCCTCACGTTTTGGTTCTTAGAACGAGAAAAGCCTAACAGCACCCACAGCAATGACAATACAAGTGCAGCACCTAGCGGCCAGGCAAACAATTCTCGCAATGGGCGATATTCTTCTGATTCCAACTCTGTGGGTTCCAACTTATCAATTTCTCGATAAATGTTGGCAAGCTCCTGCTGGTTACGGGCACGAAAATACTGCCCGCCTGTCGCACTACTCACCGCTCTTAGTGTTTCTTCATCTAGCTCACTGCGACGGGTTCCAAAGGCTGAATTAAACACGCTATCGCGTGCCTCAGCTCCCACTCCAATAGCATGAATTTTAATGTCATTGTCGTTGGCCAATCTTGCGGCATCTATCGGTTCAATGACGCCTGCAGAATTTGCACCATCTGTTAATAGAATGAGTACGCGTGCAGCTTCGGGCCTATCACGCAATCGCTTAACAGCTAGGCCTATTGCATCGCCAATAGCGGTTGAACGTCCAGCAAGACCAACCGTTGCTTCATCAAGAAAATGTAAAACTGTTTCATGATCGTGCGTTAGCGGGGTTTGCACGTAGGCTTGGGAACCGAACATGACTATTCCCACGCGGTCTCCTGTTCGGCGCAAGACAAAATCCTTAGCCACTTGCTTGACCACAGCCATACGCGTGGCCTTAGTGTTTCCTGCATACAGATCCGCTTCACGCATGCTGCCTGAAATATCGATACCCAGCATCAAGTCTCGTCCTGTGACTGGGACACCGATAGCATCTCCAAAATGCTGAGGGCGCGCAGCGGATAACAGCAAGGTAACCCAAACAAGAAACAATACAAACAGGCGTAGCCAAACAGATTTATTGGCTCCTGAGGCACCCCCACTAACGCTCTTATAGGGCTCAATATCGGGAACCAACAAGGCACGTTGGCTTGCCACCGGCCGAGGCGGTGCAAACCGATAGACAAGAAACGGCAGCGGTAACAACCACAACACCCAAGGGTGTAGCCATGTGATGTCAGCCAATGTCATTTAATGTGCCGTGCTGCCGAGCGAATTAATTCGTCCATGGCATCCATTAATGAATTCAAATCAGCGGTACTGACTTTTGGATCGCGCTGGTACTGATAGCTTTGCAATAGCTTGCCAAAACCTTCAGCAAATAAGGGACGATCACAAATGCCATCCAACGCGTGCAACCACTGGTCACCGTGCAACGATGCCACTTGCTCACGAGGCTTACTCAGCAGCAGTACCCGCCTAGCTAAGCGCGATGTATCCGCTAGCGTGCTTGACACGCTCTGGCTGGGAACAGCTGCTCTAATTCGCGCAATTTCCTGCTTTGCTTCTCGTTGCCACCGCATAGCACGATGACGCTCTGATGCGAACCACACTAGCAATGCAATAAGTACCAAGACTGCCAGCAGCACCCACCAACCCATCGCTGGAAAACCGCTCACCTCGGGCAACTGCACGCTCTTCAACTGACTGATTAAGGCTTCCTTTTCGTCCACGATTAATCAGCAGCTTGTCGTTGTCTGGTTAAAATCCTTGACGATGCATCTAGCAATGAATCGCTAGTGAGAACAGTCGTGAAATAGTGTCTATTTGTAGAAAAAAGCGACTTCAAATCTGCTTGACGTTGTAAAAACCGCTCGTGGTATTGGTTCTGTTGCTGCTTAGAACCTACCTGCATAAAGAGTCTCTCACCCGCATCGGATCGATTAGATCGAAACGTATAACGCCCTGGTGTCGGCAAGGTAAATTCTAATGGGTCGCACACTTGTACAGCAACGACGTCTAAGGATTGCAGCATGCCACCGAGCGCAACTCGCGATTGATCATCGAAGCCACTAAAGTCACTTAACAACACAACGGTACTTCCGCCATGAACGCCCGTACGAAGACGCGACATAGTATCTGCCAATGTGTCTACAGATGCGTCGGCGTCACCGGCATTAGGCTCTAATTGGCTTTGCTGCATGGCACGAAATAGCGCCATTAAACCGCGCCTGCCAGACTGAGGTCGAACCTCGCTGTGTGTGTTGTTAGTAAAGACAAAGCCGCCGACTCGATCTTGCCCACCGATAGCGCACCAGCCTAAAAGTGCAGCCAAGCGAGCGGCCATGACAGACTTAAACATGCCCCTTGTTCCAAAACGCATTGAGTTACGACAATCAACCACCAGTAAAACGGGCCGCTCTCGTTCCTCAACAAATAGTTTGGTGTGCGCCCGACCAGTACGCGCTGTGACTTTCCAGTCAATCATGCGGACATCGTCGCCTGGTTGGTATTCCCTAACCTCGGCAAAATCTAGTCCACGACCAAGCCGTCGAGAAACAGACCCACCGTTCATCGGGGCTGCACTTCTCTTTTTTACTTTGCGTTGCAGAGCCTGGGCGGCACTACGCAGATGCACCAACTCATCTAACGTGGTTGATGCTGGCGATGCAAAATTAAACGGTGTCACGGCACCGCTATCAAACTAAGTAGCCGCTCAATAATCATATCGGCTGTAACGCCATCGGCTTCGGCTTCAAATGACAGCAGTAATCGATGCCTAAGCACATCGTAAACGATGGCTTGTACATCGCCTGGAGAAACATAGTCACGTCCGTCTAGCCACGCATGTGCTCGTGCGCACGAATCTAAGCACAGAGTGCCACGTGGGCTAGCACCAAACTGTAACCAACGCGCTAGGTCCTCGTCATGACGAGCAGGGTTCCGGGTAGCCACGATCAGCCTGACAATGTAGTCCTCAACATCATCAGCCATGAATATTTCGAGAACTTCACGACGAGCCGTGTGCAGATCTTTCAATGCAAAACGCTCATCTGCAGGTATGACAGGTACATCGCCCTTTTGCTTGTTGAGTGCCTCAGCACGCACAAGCCGAAGAATTTCAGCCTCGTGACTGGCATCTGGGTAGTCGATCAACACTTGCATAAGGAAGCGATCTAGCTGCGCTTCAGGCAATGGGTAAGTCCCCTCTTGCTCTATAGGGTTCTGAGTCGCCATAACCATGAATGGGGTTGGCAGAGGGTAGGTCTGGTGTCCGACTGAAATTTGCTGTTCAGCCATGGCCTCAAGTAACGCTGACTGTACCTTTGCTGGGGCACGATTCACTTCATCGGCCAGAATAAGGTTATTGAACAACGGCCCATTTTGAAACACAAAGGTTCCATCTGCTGGACGGTACACTTCGGTGCCTGTTAAGTCGGCAGGCAACAAGTCAGGCGTAAATTGGATACGTTGAAAATCAGACTCTATGTGGTCCGAGAGCGCTTTGATAGCTCGAGTTTTAGCAAGCCCTGGTGCACCTTCAACCAACAGATGCCCATCGACAAGCAGAGCAATTAACAAACGGTTGACCAGCATAGGCTGACCGACAACCGCCCCTTCCAACTGCTGCCTCAGTTGGTCTACTTTTTCCAGCGCACTCACAATTATTCTACCGTTACTGTTAATAGTTCGACCGGCTCACCTGCAGTGGTTTCAGTCGCGCGTATTGTTGCCGTACCTCGTGCAATTAACCGAATACGAGGATCATCGGTGCCGTCATTTTCGACAACAAAGGGTGGATTCGTTGCATCGGTATATTGCTCTTCGAACGTCACTGAGCTGGATATATCGTCGTCTGCATCGTAGTCGCTACCTGTCGATACGCGCAGAGTAACCAATGTGGAATCAGTCTCTAAATTCAATACGATTTGGCTACCTGAAACAGATTCACCATTGACTTGAAATGCTAACGAGTCGGAAGAGCTGTCCGTATCTTCCTCACCAACAACAAACTCTGAGTTGGGGCTAAACACGTCTCCACAATGCACATTGATCGACGTGTTTCCCTCATCAACACCCGTAAGCAAGCCTTTTGACCCACGTAGGTTATTGAGCGTGGCATTGTCGGTACCAACAGTGACAGCCCACTCTACGTTGGCTGTGATGATTGTTTGAGAGACCAGGCTGGCGTCGGCTGTGGACGGTCGAGAATAGGTACCAACAGCCGTTAAGTCGAGTTCATCACCTTCATCAACAATGATTCGCGCTGGCGCTATGGCTATTGAAACCAAGTTATCAGCCACTGTAATAGGTAGGGCAAAACTTGTGACACCCGTTACTGCTGCTGTCAGCGAGAGTCCGTCATCAGCGAAAGTAGCATTCAAGCTAGTTGCTGATCCTGTGGTTTCAAATAATTGCGTTTGCACCGAATTGCTCGTGCTCCATGTGACGTCGTCTAGATTACGCACAGTGTCATCACTAAAAATCCCGGTCGCATAATAGCTTGATGGAATGCAACGCTCAAGTGTGCTGCTACCAACAATGCTTGAGATGCTGGAAAGCGTGGCATCAGAAACGGATAAGGAAAATGAATCGGATACTAATCCGCCCAAATTCATAGACACCGAAACAGTCCCATTGGCGCGGGCCACCAGATAGCCATTCTCGTTGATGCTAGCTACAGATGTATCGCTGACAGACCATGCACGATCATTTGACGACAGAGCAATGGACCCACTGCCCTCGTCACCATTGCGACCGATAACATCAAACTGCAATGCCTGACCAATGTTAAGGAAAATATCGCTTTGTGAATTCGATGGAGGCACAACTTCCAATGACTGCAAGTTGAGATCGCGTAATTCCACAGCCTCTGTAAACGGGCGAGCATCACCGTCGCAGGCACTGAGTAGAACCAACACAGGACCCAGAGTTGCGACTAACTTGAACAATTTCATGGAGTATTGATCCTTAAGCCAAGCAGCAACGCGTCAACACGCAACGGTTGATCAGCATTGTAGTGTCGGTATTCGAGGGAAATTAGTACATTCTTCCAGCGCTCCATACGTTCCATAATGCCAACACTGATTCGCATACCAGTAAAATCGCCATTGATGGATGAGCCACCCAAACTTTCAGTCGCGTTGGCCTGTTGCTTAATGGTGTAGTTGACGGCACCCAAAACCACATAGCCTTGTATGCGATTAACTGGCGGAGACTGCAAACGTATACCTATGCCATAAGCCTCAGTGACCTCCAGATCGAACCCATTCTTTTTGTGTGAGCGAAAACCACTGTCAGCGAACACCTCGACACCAATACCTTGACGCACAAACGTCCCGGCACTAACACTGGCGAAGTAAGGATTAAAATCCAGATTAGAGTGGTTCACACCTGCGGCAGCAATGTGCACCTCGGCGTAAATAGGACCTTCTGCGTTCGAGATTGAGCTCGACACTGCTAGTACACATGCTAAAAGCCAGCGCACATATCACTCCCGTAAAAAGTGGAATATTAAATAGTACGCAGAAGATAGCACTCGGACACACCTTTCGTCATGACAAGCAATTCACGTGAGTGAAGCTCTCGCGTCAGGGGCATTCCAGAGCGGCATACACAGGAGTCAAAGCACCTTCCTGTATAAGCACTACGCACCCTTCACCATCATCTGGTGCGCTAATAGTGTAGACCATGTCACTACCACTACTAATTTGACCCAGTTGCATGACTTCAAACACGATGTGGTGATTAACCAATTCCAGATTACGATTTTCACCGCCAGTAATTTCGGTTAAAGCAGAATCGATGTAACGCACGAGTGTGATGTCTGTTCCCGCTAATGCTTGGCGCTGTTGCTGATCTCCAGTAACGCTGATATTCAATAAAGAAGGATCGCTCGCACTAGGCTCTTGATGAATTTCAAACGCTGCGGCTCGCTCTATTTTCAAGGCTTTACTAATATGCCGACGATTTGAGCCAACCGCTGCAATAACCCCATTGACTACTGCCTGAGGCGTGTAGACACCCGGTCGACCCGACAACTTCGCAACACTATATTCACGCTGACGCATGGAATATTTGGAACTGGAAAAAGGATCGACAAAATTGCCAGCGCTTCCGTGTACCAGACTATTCCAGTAGTCCACATGGAATTCGAGTGCTAATAATTCTGGATCATTGTCCAACAGCTCGCCCAGCAGCTCATCAGCTGGCGGGCACGAAGAACAACCATGAGAAGTAAACAACTCAATGAGCTTGACGGACTTACCCGAACTCGTTGACGCAGCGGTAGCCGCAGTCGAGACAAGAAGCAACATCGTGAGCAGCGTCAGCGCGCCTCTCAAACCAGTCATAGGGGTACGATCATGGGAACAAAATTTCATAGCGGTTACGCTCGCCACTTGGCTAATACTGGTGGTTGGTTGCACATACTGCCTATTTGGTTCCCTTGATGACTGAGAACGCGTCCAAAGCCCTCACTCGTGTCTCTTTCAAGTCCACCAAAGGCTCAGGGTAATCCAGTTGCGCTCGTGCTTGCCCATCAAGCTCCCAAGGCTTGTGAATGAACTTAGCGCTCACACCGGCTAGCTCAGGCACCCAGCGAGTTACGTACTCACCCGCCTTATCAAATTTCTCACCTTGCAACACTGGATTGAACACTCGGAAAAAAGGTGAAGCATCTGCCCCACAACCCGCCACCCACTGCCAACCCATGGCGTTGCTAGCGATATCGGCATCAACCAGCTTGTCGCGAAACCACTCCTCACCGGACTGCCACGGGATCAGTAAATTTTTAACTAAGTATGAACCGACAATCATGCGCACACGATTGTGCATCCAGCCAGTCGCATACAGCTGACGCATACCCGCATCGACAATGGGCACACCAGTCTGACCTTGCTGCCAAGCACGTAAATGGTTTTCTGTATTTTTTCCCCATGGAAATGACGCAAAGCGCCTGTCCAAAGGTTCGTTGAGCATTTGAGGAAAGTGATACAGCAGGCTATAAGCAAACTCTCGCCACACAATTTCTTTGGCAAAGATTAGCTCGCCATCCGGCAGCGAGTTCAACGACTGGCCGTCGGCCAAAATGTGCAGAACCTGTCTAGGGCTTATCTCACCAAAATGCAAATGTGGCGAAAGTTGTGAGGTACCGGCAACCGCAGGAAGGTTTCTTCCTTCTCCGTAATCACTAGCGCCCTTTTTCAAAAATTGTCGGAGTCGCGTTAACGCAGGCTTTTCGCCGACCTTCCAATGAGCCATTAAGGGGACATGCCATTGCTTGTCTGGCAACAAGTCGAGTTCGTCCAAAGACACACATTGCGATAAATTTGCCGCTTGTTTGGCGCTCAATGTCGGAATTTCTTTAGGCGCTTTAATGGGCTTAATGATGTCTGGCGATGCGTCCATCTTGGCAGAAGCCGCTCGCCAATAGGGCGTGTAAACCCGATAAGGCGTGCCATCAGCTTTGAGGTTTTGCCACGGCTCGTTCAATAGAAGCCCGTTAAACGTTTGCGGCTGGCAATGAGACAAGGTTTGCTTAATTTGTGTATCGCGAGCAATGGTTTGAGGATCGTAGCAGCGGTTCCAAAAAACACGACTAGCCCCGCTGTCATCAATCAACGAGCGGAGAACATCGAGGCTGGCACCTTGAGCAATAAATAGCTCACTGCCTTTGTCCCGAAGTGAACTTTGCAATGCCTCCAGGCTTTGATGAAGCCAGACACGACTGGCTGAACCGACCTGACTAATAGTTTGTTCTGCGGGGTCATCGATAAAGACGGGTAGAACCAGATCACATTCCTTGCAGGCGTGCGATAAGGCCGGATTATCAGCCAAACGAAGATCTTGCCTGAACCAAAACAGACCAATTATTTTTTCAAGTGATGCCATAGCTCACATTGTCTCATCTGAAGGCCCAGAAAACCTAAAGAGCTTTAAATACCCAGCCGTTAAACACAACAGAGATGCTATGTGGGCTCATTCACGCATCTCGCTCAATGGCAGCGACAGCGAAACGGTCCCGCCCCCTAAACCAATGTGTAAAGAGAACAGGAAGGTATCTTGTGAGCATTGTCATTCTGGTAGGCGGCAAGGGAGAAAACGCCAACCCAGAGCACCGATATCTAGTCGGTGCATTCTTAGAACGTTTCGGTGATCAGGTCACACGCATCGTGACCGCAGAGCCTGTGAAACGCCCGATCAACGAGCGCTTGGTTCGCATGCTTAAACGTGGCAACTACGCGGAACGGTGGGCACGTCATCGCTACCCCGGCGGATACGGGCCCGACTCAAATGACCTGCAGCGCCTGCTACTCCCTAACGAGACAACACCTTTACTACCCGGTGGCGATCGTCGCGCTCATGTCGAATCCCACAATAGCGCGGCATGTCAAACCATCCTTGAGCAAGACAAGCCCACAGTGATTGTCGTCTACGGCACGCGGATCATCCGAAGCCACATCTTTGAACAAGCGTCCAAGATCACTCTCAACATGCACACAGGACTCTCACCCTATTATCGGGGAGATAGCACGCTGTTTTGGCCTGTCTTTCATAACGAACCAAACAAACTCGGTGTCACGGTTCATGAGCTTGTGGATTCAATAGACGGCGGCGCCATAGCCGCCACCGCGCCTGTGCACTACTCCCAAGGCGATACCGAAGCCGACCTTTTTGCCAAAGGGGTCAAGTCTGGAACTGACATTTATCTGACTAGCGTACAAGCCGCCTTGGATAACACGCTGACACTGCAACCCCAGGATTTATCGCAAGGGCGCGAATTTAAATGGATTGATCGGACCGTTGCCAGCGAACAACAGGTAAGTGATCAGTTACAACTGTGGGCGAAAAAAGCCGCATGAGAAACTTTGCCAAAGGCTTAGCCCAGATACTAAGGAGCCACTTACGCTGGGTTGGAGCCGCCATTTATCATTTGGGTTTAGCTGATTTTGTTATCGGACTATCCCCAAACAGAGTGCGATCCTTGCTGTATCACTCAATCGAGAGATCGACAAACGCTTACATCGATGGGCTGGATATCAACATTCACCCTGACATCTTTGCTATCCACTTAGATTTTGCCAAAAAGCATTATTCTGTGGTGCCTATTGATGACGTTACACATGGCCTATACGGACCCAAGCCTCTTGTCATTACGTTTGATGACGGCTACAAAAGCGTTGAAACTGAAGCGGTCCCACTATTACGCGCCAGGGACTTACCCGCCACGGTATATCTGATTGGTACCGCCGTTATCGGCAACATGGTCTGGGTCAACGAACTCAATTACGCCTTAAATACCCATCCAGAAGAAATACAACACATTTTGGCGGACTACCCCACCCTGGCCGGTCAGGATCGCGCTGGCGTTATGTGGCACGTGCAAAGCGCCTTTACGCCCAGCGAAATAGAGCTGCTTATGTGCAGAATAGAAAACGAGCTGCCAGCAAAGAAAGATCCCCCCATACTCTTCTCCGATGCTCTCGCCGTGGCACAGATGCGCAAATGGGGTATCTCATTCGGTTTTCACACCCGGGATCACTACAACCTACAGAACTGCGGCCCGGCAATGCTCGAACGACAGTTAAACCCGCGATTCATTCAATCTTGTCTGAATTCGAACACTTTTGCGTATCCGTTCGGGTATTTTTCAGATTTGGCCATCCATTCGTTGGAGGCCTATGGCTATGAGGCGTTGATGACAGTTGGCGATAACTCAGCCCCTGCAAGCCTGCTGCACCGTGAGCGCTCTGAAGTCAAAGCCAAAACAGCTGCGATGATGTTCGCTCAATTGGAGATTGAAGAGCCAGTGATGGCTTTTCTGCACCATATGAAAAGACAATTACGAAAGCCGATACCGTCAAAGCTACCAACAATCCTTGCCCCAGAAACGAGCAAGCCCCGCTAAAGCGGGGCTTGAGTGCAAAACCTAGTCTAATAAAAG
Organism: uncultured Granulosicoccus sp.; assembly: GCA_937991945.1. Classification (GTDB taxonomy): domain Bacteria; phylum Pseudomonadota; class Gammaproteobacteria; order Granulosicoccales; family Granulosicoccaceae; genus Granulosicoccus. Next base: position 13,213 of record CALKLO010000001.1, on the reverse strand, counting down.
ACTGGTTTACATAGCGGACACATTTACTGCCGCTGGACCTTTTTGGCCCTGCTCGATGTCGAAGCTCACTTTCTGACCTTCGTCTAGCGTTTTGTAACCATCGCCAGTGATCGCGGTGTGGTGAACGAATACGTCCTTGCCGCCATCTTCAGGAGCGATAAAGCCGAAACCTTTCGCCGCGTCGAACCACTTAACTGTACCAGTACTCAAGATAATACCCTATAAATAAAAAACAACAAATGGACGAGAACCCGGAGAGTATGTCGTGATGTACTCCAAAACTCTCTGGCCTTACTCGTCTCTAACAATGACTTTTCACGGATAATGTGTGAGCACATCCGCTGCGAGTCGCTAAAGTAGATGACCATCGATTTTCACCGAATAGCTATCTGCTCTTGCAATATAGGTATTTTAGACTCCGAATACAAGCATCGGGGATAAGACAGTGCGTTTAATGTCGGACATTCGAGATACAATTACGCCAGAATTTACCAAAAACCCTATTCCTACCCCCTTTTGGGTCTGTTTAAAAAAAACAGCTCGATATGAACATTCAGTATAAAAAATATAAATGACCAACGATTTTACTGCAGGCCAGCGCTGGATTAGCGACACAGAATCAGATCTCGGCCTCGGCACCATCCTCGAAGTTGAATTTCGCCAAATTACTGTCGTATTTCTAGCCTCTGGCGAAACCCGTATTTATGCCAAGGAGACAGCCCCCCTGACTCGAGTCGCATTTATGGCTGGTGACGTCATTACCAGTCATGAAGGCTGGCAACTTCGCATAGCCAGCGTCGAAGAAGAAGATGGCCTCCTAACCTATTTTGGCACCCGTGAAGACTCAGGCATTCCAGGCGTCCTAAACGAAGCGGGTCTAGACAACTTCCTGCAGTTTCGTACCCCCCGAGATCGCCTATTCGCTGGCTTGATCGACGGCTTGCGCTGGTTTGCCTTGAGACGCAACGTCTTTGAGCACAGGAATATGCTGGCTCAATCGCCTGTGAAGGGACTTATGGGTGCGCGAGTAGCATTGCTGCCCCATCAGATCTATATCGCTGTAGAGGCTATGAAGCGGCACCACCCCAGAATGTTGCTGGCTGACGAGGTGGGACTTGGTAAAACCATTGAAGCCGGTATGATTTTGCACGGCTCTTTGGTAAACAATCAGGTTTCTCGAGTGCTCATCGTGGTGCCACCTGCCCTACTGCATCAATGGTTAGTAGAAATGCTGCGCAAATTTAATTTGAGTTTTCGCATCATGGATGCCGAGCGTTTTGATGAATTAAAAGATTCAGCACCTGATGGTAACCCCTTCATGGCCGAACAACTCGTCCTGTGCTCGCTAGATACATTGCTAGAGCATGATGAAATCGGCGATGCGGCAACTTCCGCTGATTGGGACATGCTAATTGCCGATGAAGCACATCACTTGCAGTGGGAGCCAGATGCACCCTCAGATGCTTATACGCTTATCGAAGAGCTGGCAATGGAAACACCTTCTGTGTTGCTGCTCACAGCAACGCCAGAGCAACTCGGACAATCCGGCCACTTTGCCCGCCTACGTCTACTCGACCCTGAAAGGTTTGGCTCATTGGAGCAATACCTGGCAGAAGAGTCTGAATTTGGCTGGGTCGCATCCGTTGCTGACCAACTGTCTAACCACATAGCGCTAAAAGCCCCACAAATCGAGCAATTGCAAACTCTGCTGGGCGAATCGTTTGATGATAACCAAGTCAAAACGCTGAGCTCGAACGCAACGTTAGCGATGAGCGACTTGGGCCAAGAAACCATCGACAAGTTGGTAGATAGACATGGCACCGGGCGTCTTATGTTCAGGAATACTCGCCAAGCTATTAGTGGCTTTCCTGAGCGGCAACTAACGACCTACACACTAGACGACGATTCGCTAGATGCTAAAGCCTTGTGGTTAATGGAGTTCATGGCTGACCAGTACCCTGCCAAAATTCTGGTTATCTGTGCAGAGCTTGACTCAGTGCAGGCCATTGGCGAAGTACTGAGAGTGGCAGGTGTTCAAAGTGCGCAGTTCCACGAGGACATGTCCATTGTTGAACGAGACAGAGCTGCCGCTTGGTTTGCAGATCCTGAAGAAGATTGCCGCCTACTGCTGTGTTCCGAAATTGGCAGTGAAGGCCGCAACTTTCAATTTCTACACAACATCGTGTTACTTGAACTACCGCAAAGCCCCGACCTACTTGAGCAACGTATCGGTCGTGTAGACAGAATTGGTCAAACGCAAACCATTCAGATTCATGTACCCGTTGCACCTGACTCAACCGATGCCATTTTACTTCAGTGGTACCACGAAGGCTTAAACGCCTTTGAACGTATCTGCAAGTCTGGCACAGCTGTGCGTGCTGAAATGAAAGAGGCGTTGGACACCGTACTAGATCAAGTACCAAATGTTGATGCAAAAGCGCTAACCAAGCTTGTAGAAGACACTCGCACCACAACCGTCAAAATTGATGCTGAGGTAGAAGCTGGCCGAGATCGCTTGCTAGAACTAAACTCTAACCGCCCAGAGCTTATTCAAGAACACTTAGATGCACTGGCAAGACTGGATAGAAACTACTCGTTACAAGATTTCATGGACGCGGTGTTTGACCGCTTTGGTGTTGACGTTACCGAGCAGCGCGACCACTGGATTATTCACCCCAGCGATCACATGCAAGTGGAGCATTTCCCCCACCTACCCGCTAGCGGCATGACCTTAACGTTTGACAGAAACACAGCGCTTACACGTGAGGATTTCATCTTTTTAACGTGGGACCATCCAATGGTTACCGCATCGATGGATCTAATTTTGGACGAAGGCTTCGGCCAAGCTGATTGCCAAGTGATTAAGGCTGAAGAACTACCGAAAACACTGACATTCGTTGAAGCGAGTTATGTACTTCAGTGCACAGCAGAGCCTAAGCTAAACATTGAGCGCTACTTACCTGCACGCGTGCAAACGTTTGCAGTGGGCATCGACGGTCAGGACTACACAGAAATTGTAGCTACGCTTGAGCTAGATAGCCGCAAACAACGTTACGACAGAAACGCACTGCGAAAAGTGGTACTTAAAAATAGAGAAGCTATTGAAGCGATTATTGATAAGTCAGCGGCCATGGCAGACGCTGCCCTACCCGCAATGGTGGACGATGCAAAAGAGGCACTTGAACAAGAATTTTTTGATGCGCGTGAGCGCCTCGTGTCACTTGCTCGCGTAAACCCGTCTGTTAAAGACGAAGAAATAGCTGCGTTAGATGCACGCAAGGAAGCAGCTATTGAAGCGTTAGCGGGTACACATGCCAGACCGGTATCGGTTAGAGTGATGTTCAACAGTTAAGCTAGGACGTCCCATGATCATTGTCTCGTTCAACGTCAATAGCGTGCGGCTACGCTTACACCAATTAGCAGCCTTGGTAGAAACCTACAGCCCCGATGTTATCGGGCTGCAGGAAACCAAAGTGGTCGACGCAGACTTCCCTGTGGATGCCATGAATGAGCTGGGCTATCACGCAGCTTATGCTGGACAAAAGACACACTACGGTGTGGCAATGCTAACTAAAAACCCCATGAGCGATGTTCGTATTGGCTACTCAACGGATGACGAGGACGCACAGAAACGGCTTATTACAGCGACAGTACAAAGCCCGAAGGGTGAAAGTGTCACGGTGGTCAACGGGTATTTCCCGCAAGGCGAAAATCGCAAACATGAAACCAAGTTCCCAGCCAAAGAACGTTTCTATGCCGACCTTTCAGCCAAGCTAGAAAACGAGCACTCACCAAATGACAACTTAGTGGTTATTGGTGATTACAACGTAGCGCCAGTTGACGAAGACTTAGGCATTGGCCCGGACAACGTTAAACGCTGGCTACGTTCTGGCAACACCAGCTTTTTACCTGAAGAGCGAGAGTGGATGCAGCGTCTTGTCGATTGGGGCTTAGAAGACACCTACCGGCTTAAGTACCCCGATAAAGATGACAAGTTCAGCTGGTTTGATTATCGCAGCAAAGGGTTTGATAGAGAGCCCAAGCGCGGCTTACGTATTGACCACCTGCTGTCTACCAAACCTATGACTGAAAAGCTCGTAGACAGCGGTATTGATTACGCCGTTCGCGGTATGGAAAAACCATCAGATCATTGCCCAGTGTGGTCAGAGTTTGACGTTTAGCGCCTGCCGATTGCAATTCTTCAACGGAGCATTGAACACCGCTGAGCCCCATAACCACATTTGAGCGTGTATTTTCAATGACATGCTCCAGTGTCAACCCCAAAGAAGAATCTCGCTATAGGTGCTCTATTAGCACTATCGTAGAGTTAACTTTAATGTATCAGAGAACCTGTGCAGATAAGACAACGAGGCCAGGCCTTTGACACACGAGTTAGCTTTGTGAACATGTGTGTCATATTGATGTGAGCCTCAACTAGCATCTTGAACGGGCAGCGCAGACAAGGCAATGTTAGGGCTACTGTGAGACGACTTCTAAAACTAGACCTACGGCAAAGCAATTTGCCATAAAACCAACGTTTTATAAGTATAGAAAACGAACCAATTGTGTCCGACAGCACCTTTGAAATATCGCTCATACACCTTGACCCAGTAGCCTAAAATCATGATATCCGACGAGCAAGAGATTGACGGGTTTATAAGCGGTCGCAATAAAAAAATTAAGCGTTCAATCTCTTTCAATCCGAAGTATTTATTGTTTGCAGTACCCTTCGTGCCGGTCTTGGCTATTTTGATAACGCCAGTCGTTATCGACCATTATTTTTTACAAAAAACAGCCGCATCTACAGGCAAAGTACAATTAACGAACAATGCGGCGAGCAGAACTGGAGAGAACCCCAGAGTAACGACGTTCAATAATGCTGGCCGCCTGTTATCAAATAGCGATGAACTCGTGCTTTCAAGAATGAAATCGATGAGCACAAACCAGCTGGCTACTAAACTCAAATCTAGTTCCTCTGAGTCTATTCAGCAACTTGTTGAACAGAAGACTGGCCGTCGAATTTCTGATTCTAAAATAAAGAAAGCACAACGTGCAGCAGGTAATTCCTCGATTGTACGAAGAGCTAATTCGGCCCGTCAGACCTACAGTGGCTCTCCCTCCTCGGCCCTTGCTGATATTCGCAGTAAACTCAATCGCTAGTTCGCTACCGTTTACCCAAGCTCTCACCGAATATCATAAAACTGTGTGATATCGTGAATATGTAGCTAAGGGTTTCACATAGGCGTGAATGACAAATACCTGCGCCATGGTGTTTAAATCAATTTCTCCATAGCTAGAAACGCCGCAACACTCGTTCTGCTCTTAGTAACTTGAGCACGACTAAAGCGATTACTCATAATGGAATCCAGCAACGCTTTTTCAGCATCTCCGTATTGATCAGCTCGCTGCAGAATCACGGAAGCCAGAGCGTAGTATCTTGGAGAATTGGGATATCGAATAATGCCCTGCTCCACCAACGGCTTTGCTAATTCATCATGTCCCATTCTTAGCCTTAACAGGGCACGTAATCCTAGAAGATCATCGCGATTTTGTTCTGTTTTATCTAGACCATTAAGGTGAGCTAAAATTGCCGCATCTTCGCTAGCACTGTTGTTTGCAAACCGCGCATAGTTTAGCGATTCATCTAAGAAACGAGCCTTTACCTTCTCTGCTCCACCCTTTGCACTGTCAATCACCAATGTCGACAGCGCTGTTTGAGCGATGGCATCCGTGATCACAAACCGTAGGTTCTTGGCTTGTTCAGTTGCAGTGGGTGATCGAACTAAAAACGCCACATGCATATCGTTCTGTATAGACCGGAATTCAAGGCGACCCGTACGTGCATCGCTTTGGACAAACTCGTAAGGACCCGATTCAACAATATACGACTCAGCTAAACGACTTAAAGACTCACCTCTTGAGAGCCCTGACGCTGACTGTTGAGGCAAGAGACTTGATAGTGATGCGTCTAACGGAATCGAACTTAGATTAACGTCTCGCTTGTTTAACACAGGCACCAATGCATCGATAGCGTCAAATACATGCTCATGACGAGATTGCGCAACCTCTCCAGAGACCGCAACGCCCCCACCCCCTACAGACAAACCGCTAGGACCACTTTGGCAGCCCGCCACTGTCAGAGCGCTTGATAAGAGAAGCGCGTGAAAGCATTTACGACAGGATAGTAAGCCGCTCATCAGTTAAGTTCTCCTAACATCTTCAAAAGCTCAGTAGTGTCCTTACCTAACTCGATGTCTTTTGCATCAAGTGTTTGGTAATACCGACCGCTTCGTGCATTTCTACCCACACGACTTTGAAATTTCTTGTAATCCTTCAATTTCTTGGGCAACAGCTTTTCTGTTGAAATAACGAGTTCAGAATCGAAAACGAAAGAGTCACCCAAAACGTATTCAGAATCGCTGTAGCTGAATCCATCGGTACTAAAGCTCGTCTCCTCTAGCGGCCGGTCTGGACTGGCAATGTTCGGAAAATACTGAATGCGGTGCGACACTCTCGCCGGACCATCAACGGTAATGGGAGCTTTTCGGTTACGCTTCACTTCCTCAAAATCGTCCAAATGCCTGTTAATCGCTAGAGAATAGGCTTCAAAATCAGCTTGATCAGATCGTTTGTCAACATCCCAAAACTCACTTAATCGATAAGATTCAGTTACCACTATCGTGTTAGTGCTTTCATCCTCCTCAACTTCAAGCCCGCTCAGGGAAGTCAGCTCGCCGTATACGTCATCGTAATAATCTTTGTATTGTTTGCTCAGGGTTCGTCTACCCGTTTGATCTAAACGACGTCGAAACTGATTAGCATCTTGCCCACGATAAGTAGAGGTAGTAACAAAATCTACCGGACCACCGAAGGAGGAGAGATAAAATTTATCGTGCGTTGCGTATCCCGGCAATTCGGGCAGCGGCGCTTCTCTCTCTATTAAATTGTCATTCTTCTTACCCAACACAAGCCCTGCACCGTATTCAGGTTGACCGCGCAGACCTAGCAGCCCACTTTGACTATTGTCAGTAGCGTCGACCCAGTATTGCTCGCCTTCATGCTCAACCAGCACAACGACATGATTAAACACCCCAGGGCTTGGAAGCCTATGGCGCAAACCATTCCTAATTCGAGTTGACACTAGAATGGGCCAAGCATCTACTCCAATCTCATCTAATAGAGAAATTAGCAGCAGTGCTTTATCTTTACAGTCACCGTAGCCGTTACTAAGCACTTCATCCGGCGCATGGGGTCGGTGGGAGTTAACACCCAGTTCGATACCGTAGTATCGAATTCTTTGCTGCACGTAGTCAATGGCTTCGGCAATTGCAGAATCAACACCATCACTCTGTGCTTTATCACGAATAAACTTCGCAAGCTTCTGGTATTTCTCACCGTCAGAAGAGTGGCCAGCAAACAGTCCAGTGCCCCAGTTGGACACGTCGTTCCAATCCTTGAATGCACTGATTTGTAACACGTCTGGTGGGGCTAACCAGCGGCGCGTACCCTCTTCTGCCTCTGATATTTCACCCGTATTCCATTCCCATTCCAGCGTTTGAAGGCCATTCGCCACATTTTTCGTAAAGTTTGCGGATGGCTGCTCTGGTGAGTGCTTCAGATCGATGGCATCTGGAACGGTTATACGAATGATGGATCGTTCGACCGGAACACTCCAACGTACTCGCCACGAGCTGTGATGACGATTGCCGAATACAGGATTACTGCCATACACGGTATAGCGGGTTTCTATAGTGTCCCCAACTCGTACATCAGGTAAAACAACCAACGCAGTAACATCGCCGTTAAGAAGATCTAGATGGCTACTGTCTTCGGTACGCGCGATATCGATTCTTGCTTTACTTAGTCTATCAGTGCTTTTGCCATCACGAGTTACCGTCGCGGTATGTAGCTCCAGTTGCTGGTAGCTGGGGTCAAATGAGATCGACAAATTCGAGTTATCACTTAAACCGGCTTGCCCGACAACCTCAACGATACTGTGACTATGGTAAGCCACTGTTTTACCATCGTCGTACTGTTGACGATCTAACAAAAGATATCGTTCACCACCAGCATCGTCTGAGTCATCACTGACAGCCCCTGGCCCGAAGTTTTTAACCCACGTCGGTATTGGCGCTATTGAATATTCATCAGTGCCAGAGCCTGCAGCCAAAATGGGCTGAACAGCTAAACCCAGTATCAACAACAAGCCAGCTGACATGACATGCCGAATTAAGATGTTGCCCATGCCAAGTAATTTCAACTTGTTGAACCATCTTCGCGGGTGAAACGAATCTTAGCGTTACAGCCGTTAGTACCCAATGATTCAATGTATTGACGGTATTTCCCTCGGGGATCATCCCCAGACAGATTTCCAGCAAATACTTGGACGAAACTACCGTTACCAGACATGATTCCGCCAATCATTTGTGCGGCTCCACTATCCAAATCTATCCGAAAATTTCCACCCTTAGATACCGGAGACTTATTCTCCAGTCGACCCAACTGGATTCTTCCATCGTCAACAACCAGATAGACTTCAAAGGGTTCCCACTCGCAATTCATTTCCCAGTTACCCGGAAGAATCTCAGTACTAGCCCTGGGCCCCTCCACTTCTCCAATCCAGACACCGTCGTAAGCACCAGTTGTGTCTCTATCTGCGGGGTCAACATGACCCGTTGTGCAACCCGCTAACAGAGAAACCGACCATGCGACACTCGCCAGTGCGTTTTTTGTTATGTTTTTCATACGCCTTTACCCCGCCGAAAACGGCAATAATTCTTTAGAATATTTTGTTACGCCCTCAAATCCGCTTTATTTCAAACAATACAAGCCATTGAACCTATTAGGTTAAACGACAATGAGTCGGGCATAGGGCACTATAAGGCAATAGCGGCGAATTACCCCCCTACTGAACAAGATTTTAGGGTTACCTACTAAAAATTAGAGGCTACCTGGAACACCAAATTGCTAGTGTCCGCGGTAAATCTACTAACGGTGTAACCATCATTTAGATACGGTGCTTGCGCGTCATGTGTTTCGACAACGTTAAAAATGCTTTGACGGCTGGACTAGCATGCTTTTCACTTTGAACAGCTAGACCCACTGATCTTTTTATAGCCGGTAGCAAAGGCCTCTTAACAACACCGGGGTGCATAGACATGAGCTGCTCGGACACGCCCAAGTCGGCGACAATGGATACGCCAGAACCACTCTCTACCATTTTCACGATGGTGAGAATCTGTTTGTAACGCTGTCGAATATCAGGCTGCAAGCCCGCTGACTTAAACAAGCCTTCAATAAGCGTTTCACTACCCGCAAGCGTCAATATAAAAGGGCTGCTACACAATTCAGCTAAACGAACACTCTTTTTTTCTGCTAACAAATGAGATTGAGGAATAAGTGCAACAAACTGATCATCAATGAGTCTGATCGTGTCGAATCGCTCATCCGGCAAAACAACAAACCCCACATCGACTCGACGCTCAGATATCCATTGATGCATAACGTTATCTTCGCTCTCATCAACAAATACATCAATGCCAGGATAACGCGTTTTGAATTCCTTGAGAATCAGTGGCAGTAGTTGCAACGAGGACGTCGTACCAAAAGAGCCGATACGCAACACACCTTTCTGCAGCCCACGCACGGCAGTGACCTCTTGATGAATAGATTCAGTCACACCGAGTAATTCCCTCACTCGAACAAGCAAACCCATACCAATATCTGTCAGTTCAATCCCCGCTGAAGTTCTTGACAGTAGACTCACTCCCCAACTTTTCTCAAGTTGTTTGATGGCGTGAGACACCGCAGATTGACTGATGCCCAGTTTGTCGGCCGCTGCGGTGAACCCTCCGAGCTCCGCTACCCGTGCAAATATTTCAAGTTGAGTAAACGTCATATTCCAAATTTAGCCACATGAGCAAATACTCATTTATTCATGAGCGAGCATAAGTAATAGCATATTACCTACCAAACATGCAGCCCCCTTCAGGGAACACTCGACCTAGGTGTTAAAACGGATGAGAACACACAACTTGCACATTGCAGCTAACTCTTTCGAACAGCAAACAATAAGGCCGCTACTAGCGATCAAACTAGTGCTTATGGCGATGTTCTGGGGTGGCACGTTCATCGCCGGAAAACAACTAACACAAGAGCTCCCATTATCAAGCGCAGCTTTTTTACGCTTTGCCGTCGCAGGTGTTCTACTGATAGGGATCGCCTATCGGTTTGAAGGTGGCCTACCTCGCCTCAATCGTCGTGAAATAGTGACAACTGCCGCGTTAGGACTCAGCGGTGTATTTCTCTACAATCTTTTCTTTTTTGCAGCCTTGTCGCATATTCCAGCGGGTCGTACCGCCCTGTTTGTTAGCTTGACACCTATCACTACCGCCTTGCTTGCAAGCCTAATCTACCGAGAAAGACTTGGTATAACGCGTTGGTTAGGAATCGCCATCGCATTGTTCGGAGCACTGATTGTTATCACTCGAGGCGATTTGATCAATCTCGTTCACGATGTTTCTCGCTCATTCGGCAATGGTGAAATGTTAATGCTTCTCGCCGTATTGAGCTGGTCGGGATACACCTTGATTTCCCGTATCGCCATGCAATCCTTGTCTCCTATAGCGACAACTACCTATGCCACTTTGTGGGGCCTTCTAATTCTTGGATTTGGTGCTGTGCCAGAATTTAAATCCATTCAGTGGACCGACTTAGAGCCAACGGTTTGGATATCCATAGTCTACCTGGGAGCCATGGGCACTGTTTTAGCGTTTGTCTGGTACTACGAAGGCATTCGAGAACTAGGCCCATCACGAACAGCTGTGTTCACTAATCTAGTGCCTGCGTTCGGCGTATTACTGTCAGCAGGTTTTCTAGGTGAAGACATTCTGGTGTCTATGATTGCTGGCGGGGTGATTTCAGTGCTGGGTGTATCACTCACGAATTACTCACGCACAAAGGTGAATCCACCCCTCAACGCTTAACCTTGTTCAACCAAATACTGAATCGGCGTTTGACACACATTCAACGGCTATGTTTCAATTTAACTCTGGGGTCTGCAACGAACCCCGTGAGGCGTCAGCTAAATCTTGCATCCTTCCCACACGACCACATCTGCTGGAGGATGCTTCATGGCGTCATATAATGAAATTTCCGTTCCTACCCTTGCCCGTTTAGTCGGCACACCTGAATGCCCGGTGTTGCTGGACGTGCGTACCGAAGAAGACTTCCAAGCCGATCCGCGAAGTATCCCAAGTTCATATCGATACAATTACTTGAACGTGGCCGACTTAGCCGAACAACTAAATGGCAAGTCAGTTGTTGTGTATTGTCAAAAAGGACTGAAAATCAGTCAAGGTGCTGCTGCAATACTACGCTGCAAAGGGATAGACGCTGAAGTGCTTCAAGGAGGTCAGTTTGCTTGGCGGGATGCAACGCTACCGATGCTTGCCACGGCGAAACTTCCAGTCGCCGATGACCAAGGACGTACCGTATGGGTCACAAAGCACAGGCCTAAAGTAGACAGAATTGCCTGCCCTTGGCTTATTAGACGATTCGTTGATCCTAATGCTCAGTTTCTATTTGTAGCCCCCTCTCAAGTTGAAAACGTTGCGGAACGATTCAACGCTACCCCGTTTGATGTGCAAGACGTTTTTTGGAGTCACCGAGGCGAGCACTGCACGTTTGACACGATGATAGAAGAATTTGGAATTCGCAGTGACGCCCTCAATCGCTTAGCGACTGTGGTGCGAGGTGCTGATACAGACAAGCACCACTTAGCACCTGAGGCTGCCGGACTATTAGCTGTCTCACTAGGTTTATCACGCATGTATCGTGATGACCTTGCACAGTTAGAGGCAGGGTTCATGTTGTACGACGCGTTTTATCGATGGGCAAGAGATGCAACAGAAGAAGGCCACGACTGGCCAACATCATCAACACAAAGCAAGTTGTAAGTGGTGAGCGACTCCATTCAAGCTGACCTCAGTACAACTCCTTCACTTGCAACAGCGACGCGCGTTTGGTGGCGAATAGGTATTCTATCGTTCGGTGGCCCAGGCGCTCAAATAGCGCTTATGCATCAAGAATTGGTTGAGCGTCGACAATGGCTCACTGAAGCCCAGTTTTTAAATGCATTGAGCTTTTGCATGTTGCTACCCGGGCCTGAGGCTATGCAACTGGCAAGCTATGCTGGTTGGCGACTCCACGGAACTCTAGGAGGGTTAATAGCTGGTTTGTTGTTTGTCATACCCGGAGCCATTGTCATTATGGTGCTCGCGGTTATCTACAGTCTTTTTGGCGAAGTGCCTCTCGTTGCAGCGTTGTTTTATGGCGTCAAGGCAGCGGTTTTAGTCGTTGTTGTTGAGGCCTTAGTGCGAGTCTCGAAAAAAGCATTGTCACGAACGATTCACTGGGTTATCGCAGCGCTGGCGTTCATTGGCATTTTCTTCTTCTCTATTCCCTATCCCATCATTGTTTTAGTGGCAGGCCTAGTCGGATGGTTTTTGCAAGAGACCACTGACGAGCCGCAAGTAGTCGACACAACCCAACTATCAATAACTACGTTCATACAAACGGTAATTACATGGCTAGCTATTTGGTGGTTGCCCTTACTTGCACTAGTGCTTATGAGTGCACCAAACATCTTGCTCGATGTTGCACTGTTTTTCTCCACGCTGGCCGTTGTAACTTTCGGTGGTGCTTATGCGGTTCTGGCCTATATGGCCCAAGATGTCGTTGTCCAGTTTGGCTGGTTAAACGCAGGCGAGATGGTCGACGCATTAGGCTTAGCGGAAACAACGCCAGGTCCGTTAATCTTAGTCACCCAGTTCGTCGGCTTTTTAGCAGGCTTCAAAGAAGGCGGACTACTCATGGGGTTTGCCGCAGCGGTAGTTGCTCTTTGGGTCACATTCGCACCCTGCTTTTTATGGATATTTTCCGGTGCACCCTACATAGACTGGATATGCAACCAACCAAGACTCAAAGGTGCTCTAAAAGCAATAACCGCCGCAGTCGTAGGTGTCATCCTCAACCTATCCATTTGGTTTGCGCTGCATGTGCTGTTTTCTGATGTTCAACATCACACCTGGGGACCACTCACATTGTGGACGCCTACGCTTGCCTCTATTGAATGGCTCGCCACTGGATTGTTCGTATTAAGTTGCTTCCTAGCATTTCGCTTGCATTGGGGTATTGTGAAAATATTATTGGT